>NZ_JADBGC010000017.1:0-223042 GCF_014892245.1 Microbispora sitophila
GGTTACGGCGGTCATAGCGGCAGGGAAACACCCGGTTACATTCCGAACCCGGAAGTTAAGCCTGCCAGCGCCGATGGTACTGCACCGGGGACGGTGTGGGAGAGTAGGACACCGCCGGACAATCTTTCGAGAAGGGCCACCCCAGGCGGGGTGGCCCTTCTGTGTTTATGAGGCCATGTCTTCACCCTGCGGAAACCGCGTCGACGGGAACGAAAGCTCCCGTCGAGGCCCGGGCGGTGGTGATGGCGCGCTAGGCTGGCAATGCCGGGCCACCCCACCACGGGTGGCCTTCGTCGCATCGGACGAGAAGCGAAGGCTGCGGCGGACGCGATCCCAGCGGACCTGCGGCGCAAACAACGTGTCTTCCCTGGAACTCATCGGGTATGGGGCAGATCCCCACTAGTCAGGACAGCGGGAAGACAGAGCCCTGCGGCCGGCGAACCGGACGCGGTGAGCAAGCAACAGAGGACAGAAGTGAACAGAGAAGACGGGCGCGACGGCGCGGGCCGTGGCGGAGACAACCGCGAAGAGAGCAGAAACCGGGCTGAGCGCTCCGGAGGATTCCGCGGTAACGGAGGAAGCGGCGGCTTCGGCGGTCGTTATGGAGAGCGGCGAGAAGGCTTCCGGAGCGACCGCGGCGAGCGCGGCGAGCGCCCGTTCCAGTCCGACAGACGCGGCAACCGCGACCAGGGCGGACCGTCCGGGGGACGGTTCGGTTCGCGTGATCGTGACGACAGGGCGACCGGCTCCTATGGGGATCGTGACAGGCGTGGTGGCTACCGTGACCGGGATGACCGCGGTCGCCGTCCCTTCGGCACCGGGGATCGCGCGGGTGGCCGTGGCGACGACCGCGGCGGATACCGCGACCGCGACGGAGGGCGGAGCTTCGACCGCGGTGGCGACCGGCCGCGCGGGGCGGGCGGCTTCGAGGGACGCCGGGAATCCGGCGGCGGCGAAGGACGCAGGGAAGCCGGAGGCTCCGAAGGACGCAGGGAGCGCGTGTATCAGGACCGGGACGCCTTCCGTACCGATCGGCCGCGTCGCTCCTATGGGGACCGCGACGGCTTCCGCGGCGGACAGGGTTCCTCCCGGGACCGCGAGGAACGGGGCGGACGCCCGTTCCGCTCGGACGACCGCGGCAGCCGGCCGTACGGTGAGCGCCGTGATCGGCGGGAAGGCGGCGGATACGGAGACCGCCCGCAGCGCCAGGGCGGCGGTTTCGGCGGGCGCTACGGCTTCCGCGAGCGTGACGGCCGTGAGGGCCGGGAGAGCCGGGAAGGCCGTTCGTTCACGCCTCGGTACGAGCGCGACGATCGTGACGGGTCCGGCAGTCGCCCGCCGCGGCGTACGGACCAGGAGCGCGGTTACGGCCGTGACGACAGGGGCGGAAGCCGCTACGAGCGGCAGGACCGTCCCCAGCGTCCGTACGGCGATCGAGGTGGCGACCGGGGCACCGATCGCGCCTTCGGCGGCGAGGAGCGGCCGCGGCGTTCGTTCGGCGATCGCGATGGCAGGGGCGGCGGGGACAGGCCCAGGCGCCCCTATGGGGACCGGCAGGACACCGGTGGTGACCGATACCGCGACCGGGACTCGTTCCGCGACAGGCCGCGCCGTACGCCGGGGGACAAGCCCGGGGGATCCTTCCGGGATCGCGATGACAGACGTCCCGGCCGCGACCGTGAGGAAGGGGCTCGGACGTTCCGTGGGCGTGAGCCGGGCTCCGGCGACCGGCCACGACGCCAGTTCGATGGCGATCGTGGTGCCCGGCCGTTCGGCAGGGACCGTGACGAGTCCAGGCCGTTCAGCGGCGACCGCGGCGCGGCGCGTCCCTTCAGCCGCGACGATCGGGGCGGCAGCCGTACCCGCTATGGCAGGCCGGACGAGCAGAGCAGGCCGAGGACGCGGGAGGAGATTCCTCCGCTCGACCCGGACATCACGCCGGACGAGCTGGACCGGGAGGCGCGTGCGGAGCTTCGCTCGTTGCCGAACGACCTGGCGGACCTCGTGGCCGGCCACCTCGTGGCGGCCGCCCGTGCGCTGGGTGCGGAGGACCCGGAGAAGGCCTACGAGCACGCCAAGGTGGCCCGCCGCTTCGCGGGCAGGATCGGCGTGGTCCGCGAGGCCACCGGGATCGCCGCCTACCACGCCGGTCAGTACGCCGAGGCGCTGGGCGACCTCCGGGCCGCCAGACGGATCACCGGCTCGGACGAGTACCTGCCGATCATGGCGGACTGTGAGCGTGGGCTCGGGCGGCCCGAGCGGGCGCTCGACCTCGTCCGGTCGCGTGAGGCCGAACGGCTGGACCGCGCAGGCAAGATCGAACTGGCCATCGTGGAGTCCGGGGCCCGCCGCGACCTCGGCCAGCACGACGCCGCCGTGATCACGCTGCAGCGGGTTCCGGAACTGCGCGACCCTCAGCCGAAGCCGTGGTCGGCACGCCTCGCGTTCGCGTACGCGGACGCCCTGGCCGACGCGGGGCACGAGGAAGCGGCGACCGACTGGTTCGCTCGTGCCATGGCGTTCGACGAGGACGGCGAGACCGATGCGGCCGAGCGCTACGCCGAGCTGACCGGCGGACTCATCGAGGACCTGGAGGAGAGCTACGACGAGTCCGGCGCCGAGTCCGGTGACCTCCTGGACGACCTTGCCGACGATGAAGAGGAAATCGACGACCAGGAAATTCGCGAGGCGGTCAAGGACGAGGAGGACGAGGCGGACATCTCCGACGGCCCCCAGGACGGCGACCTCTCCGACGAGGACGATCTGACCGATGACGCGGCGGACGGCGAGCCTGCAGCCGACGATGCGGCCGCGACGTCCTCGGCCGGCGAGGTGCCCGCAGCGGCCGTACCGTCGGCACCGGCCGGGGAGGAGTCGCGCGACGCCGATGAGGTGGCCGAGCGGCCTTCCGCCAAAAGCGCGCCGTCCTACGGCCCCGCGTTCATCGAGCCGGACTTCGGTGACGTGCTCGACGGCCCCGAGGATTCCGAGGATTCCGAGGATCGGGTGAAGCGTCAGCCCTGACGTTTTGTACGGGCGCCGCCTCGGCGGCGCCCGTTTATTTTTGCGCCGGGAGAAGCGGCGCTTTCAGGGATCCGGAAGTCAGCGCGGGGTGCGGTCCAGCCAGTGCATGATTCCCGCGACGTTCGACGGTGCGCCGCTCAGCAGCTCGAACTGCTCAGCGGTGGCCTCGTCGGCGCGCAACGCGGCGTACCGCTCCCGCGTCCGGTCGCGCACCATGGCGACCGCGTGATCGAGGTCGAGTCCCTCGGCCCTGGCCCGTCTGGTGAGGTCGACCCAGATCCGGAGCTCCTCGGCCGACCGTTCGAGGGTCGAGGGCACGTCCTCCACCGGTCCGTAGTGGCTGAACAGCAGCCGCTGCGGTTTCAGGGCCGTGAACAGCGCGATCGAGCCGAGGGCCACGTCGAGGTCGAAGTCCGGTGGCGGCGTGGCGGGCCGCAGGTCTCCGGTCTCGGGCAGATAGACGCCGGCGGCGTCGCCCACGTACAGGTCACCGGTGAGCGAGTCGAGCAGACCCACGTGGTGTTTGGCATGGCCGGGGGAGTAGTGGCTCGCCAGGGTGCGGCCGTTGCCCAGATCGATCGTCCCGGTGTCGCCGAGGGCCCTGATGCGGGCCGCGTCGGTGGGCGCCAGAGTGCCGAACAGTACGTCGAGCCTGTCGCCCCAGACCATCTTGGCGCTCGCCATGAGCCGGGACGGATCGGCGAGATGGCGGGCGCCCTTCTCATGGACGACGATCTCCGCGGACGGATAGTGGTTCGCGATGTCCCCCACGCCGCCGGCGTGATCCAGGTGGATGTGGGTGACCACGACGGTCGCGAGATCGTCCGGTCCCACCCCGAGGGAGGACAGAGCGTCCCTGACCACAGGAGCCGAGGTCGAGGTGCCCGTCTCGACGAGGCAGGGGCGGTCGCCGAGGATCAGATAGCCCGCGGTGATGCCGGAATAGCCCGCCATCCGTGTGTCGATCTCGTAGACGTCGCCGCCGAGTGGAGTCACGTTGTCCACAGGCCACCCCTGAAACTAGAACCGGTATTCACAGAATGGCATTCAGGGCCGCGCCGGCCCAACCTGGCCACGCATAGTGATCTCCACGGCAGAGAGGAGATCACATGCACCGCAACGAGGTGGTGCTGGCCGGGCGGCTGTCCATGGAGCCGGCACACCGGGAACTGCCGAGCGGAGCCCTGCTGACGCGGTGGCGTCTCGCGGTCCGCAGGCCGGGAGGCCGCTCGGGCCATCAGCGGTCGGACGCGATCGAGTGCGCGACGCTCGACGACGTCGTGCGCGACATGCTGGCCGGCTGGCAACTCGGTGATCTGGTGGAGGTGGAAGGCGCGCTGCGCCGCCGCTGGTGGCGCGGCAGCAGCCGTTACGAGATCGAGGTCCGTACGGCACGCCGCGTCGAAGCGGCCGTGCCCCGCAGCAGGCCGCGCAGGAGAAAGCCGCACGCCGACGACGGCACCGTCGCCGAGACCGGTCAGGCCGATCATGGGGGCGTGGTCGCCGATGCGGGCGCGACCGAGGAGGCGGCCTCCGGCGGTGATGCGTTCTCCGGCGCCTCCGGACATGAGGCGAAGCCCGGGGGCCTGCCGGCAGGCTCTTCGGGCGGTCAGGCCGTCGGCGCTCCGGCGACGTCGTCCTGTGATCACCAGAATGACGCCGTCTCGGCTGAGCCCGCCGACGAGGTGATCAATCAGTGGCGAAGGTCCGCATGACCAGGCCCGTACGGGGCTTGGGGCCGAACGACGTCGACTTGCGCGGCACCCGCTCGCCCTGCGCCGCGACAGTGAGGACGTCCTCCGTGGACAGCGGATTCAGCAGCACCGCCGTCCCGCCGAGCCGGCGCGCCCTCTCGACGGCGGCGAGCGCGTCGTGGTGCACGACCATCACCGACTGCTCGCTGTCGGTGATCCCCCACACCTTGGGCAGGAGGAACGTCGTGAGGATCGAGGTGTCGAGCGTCCGCCACCGCGGGGACTGCCCGGACGGCACGGCGTGCTCGACCTGCAGCGGGTCCGGATCCGTCAGCAGGTGGGCGGGTCCCTCGCCGGCGAGCACGAAGGCGGGGCCGGTCGCCGTGGCGAGCCCCGCGAGGGCGTCTTCGACCAGCGGGAACTCGTGGACCTGCCAGGCGCCCTTGGCCCGGGCGGCGGCCTCCTGCAGGGGCAGCCCCGGGATGACGCGGTGAATGGCCCTGAGGTCGGGCGGGTAGACCGTGGAGTCGACCAGGTAGGCCAGGCCGTAGTCCCAGGGGCCGGGCCCGATGTGGTCCTTCTGCAGCGCCTCGTAGGTGGCGTAACGATGGTGACCATCGGCGATCAGCGCCTGACGGTCACGCAGGTCCTCCGCGACGGCTTCGATCTCGTGGGGGTCGGTCACCGCCCAGAGCCGATGGTGCACGCCCTCACGGGTCCGGACGTCCATAAGGGGGAAGCGCTGTGTCGCCACGTCGTCGACGAGCCGGGAGGCGGTGCCGCCGCCTTCGTACAACAGGAAGATCGGCTCGAAGTTGGCCTGTGTGGCCCGCATCAGGGCGAGCCGGTCGGCGACGGGCTCCGGCAGGACGTTCTCATGCGGCAGGACCGAGGTCGACCCGACCCCGACGCCTCCGATCAGGCCTCGCTGCAGGAAACCGACACCGCTCTGCTCGTACACGTACAGACCGGGCAGGGAGTCGACCGTCAGCACCCCGTCCGCGAGCCACTCGCTCAGCGCGGCGCTCGCCTCACCGTAGTGGCTGATCCCGGGAAGGATCAGGCGCACTACGTTGTTCGGATGACGACTGAGCAGTTCCCGCAGTTCGTCAGGGGAGATGAGATCGTACGGCGGGGAGGTGACAGCGGCCAGATCGTCCACCGCGTAACGGACGCCGTGGAACGGACGTAGCACCAGTCCCGCCCGTTCAGAACTCTCCATACCGGGCATGTTGCCATAAGTGCCCGGACTCCCCGACGCTGCGGTGCCCGGTTGCTTGTGAAATCGGAGTGTAGGAGGGCTTACCCCATGATCGAAGGGCGAAACGAGGCCTTTGCTTCTTCCAATGATCCGGGCGGTACGCCTTCCGGTGGCGTCTATGAGTGGTTCAAGCGCGGCATGAAACTGCTCGAAGAGGGCAGCCCGGCCGCGGCGGCGGCGATCCTGGAGCATGCCGTACGGGCCGAGCCCGACTCGCGGAGCCTCCGTGAGGCCCTCGCGCGGGCCCAGTTCAACTCGAAGCGTTACGACGAGGCCGCGGGCAGCTTCCGCTGGATCGTCGACGCCAACCCCGCCGAGGACTACGCCTACTTCGGTCTCGGCTTGTCCCTGTGGCGCAGCGGAGACATCGAGGGAGCGCAGGAGCCCCTCGCGGTGGCGGTCGCGATGCGCCCCGACTTGCGGCACTACGTGTCCGCGCTGAAGCAGGTCAGGGCCACGCTACGGGCGAGGCGGGCGTGACCGTAGGCCATACTTCCGACATGCCAGAAACCACCGGCGTGCTCGTGGGCGCCTACGACACGCTGCTGCTCGACCTCGACGGTGTCGTATATCTCGGTAAACACGCGGTCCCCGGCGCGCCGGAGGCGCTGGTGAAGGCCCGGGACCAGGGCGTGCGGCTCGCGTTCGTGACCAACAACGCGTCCCGCACGCCGGGGGCGATCGCCCAGCACCTCAGCCATCTCGGCATTCCGGCCGCCCCGGAGGACGTGGTGACGTCCGCACAGGCCGCGGCACGGCTGGTCGCCGAGCACGTGCCGGCGGGCTCGGCCGTCCTGGTGGTGGGCGGCATGGGACTGCGGATGGCGCTGCGCGAGCACGGCCTGCGCCCCGTGACCACGGCCCTGGACGCGCCCGCCGCCGTGGTGCAGGGCATCGCCGACAACCTGTCCTACGGGCTGCTCTGCGAAGGGGCGCTCGCCGTACGTCAAGGGGCGTGGTTCGTCGCGGCGAACGGCGACACGACCATGCCGACGGGCCGGGGCGAGCAGCCCGGGAACGGGTCGATGAGCCGCGTGATCGCCACCGCGGCCGGCGTCGAACCTGTGGTCGCGGGCAAGCCGGAGCCGCCGTTGCACCGCGAGTCGATGATTCGCACCCGCGCCGAGAGGCCGCTGATCGTCGGCGACCGGCTCGACACCGACATCGAGGGCGCGACCCGGGCCGGTGTCGACAGCCTCCTCGTGCTGACCGGCGTCGCCACTCCGCTCGACGTGCTCACCGCCGCGCCTCACCACCGTCCCACTCACATCGCCGCCGACCTGTCCGGCCTGCACGCTCCCGTGGTCCCCGTGCGCCATGGCTCGGACGGCTGGACCTGCGGCGGCTGGACGGCCGCGTGGGGGGACGGGGAACTCGTGCTCACCGGGGAGGGCGACCCCGTCGAGGGGCTGCGCGCGGCGTGCGCCGCCACCTGGGAGGCGGCGGGGGACGGGCAAGCGGACGAGGACGCGGTGAAGGCCGCCCTGGCGGCGCTCGGCCGCTGACCGGCGTGGGCGCGGTGGCGCCTCGCGCCCCACAGGTCACGGCGTCCGCCTGTGTTTCGAGGCCGCCGCCTCGCAACCCCGTCCGCTCGGACACGCCTGTTCTCGTGCTCCGGATCCGCGCTCCGCTTGGCGTGGTCTGCGCGGCGTGGTCTGCCCGGCGTGTGGTGTGGGTGGCGTGGTCCGCGCGGAGGCGGCCAGAGGAGCTCGCGTCAGAGGAGCTTGCGCAGGCGCAGCAGGTCGCCGAGGCTCGCGTCGATCTTGACCCGGCCGCCCAGCAGCGCACGGCCCATGTCGAGTTCGCCGTTGACCATCGAGACCAGGTCCTCGCTCTTGAGCGTCAGCTTGACCTCGGCGGGCCGGCCGTCCTCCGGGGGCACCTCCTTGAAGGGGTCGAGCCCGCCCCGGTGGATGCGGCCGTAGAAGGTCACGCCGAGATCGGAGATCCGGCAGGCCAGCCGGCGTTCGACCACGTGCTTGGCACGGTCCTCCTCGCTTATCTCGTCGAACTGCTCGACGAGTTTGTCCAGCGCCGCCCGGCATTCCTCGACGGTCGCCATGCGCCTGCCTTTCTCTTCGCGGACCGTGTCTCTTCGCGGACCATGTCTCCTTGCGAAACCGCGCACGGATCACCGGTCGACGATGTGATTCCCCTCTACCTACCGACAGTAGCTTTCCACGGGCGGCCTGCGCGAAATCCGCGTCGGGTCATGGAAAGGCAACGGCACGAGTTCGGCGGTCCGCGAGCCGTAGATTTCGCAACCAAAGGGACGGCGAGGTGAGCGTGGCCTCTCTCAGGCAGCTGAGGCGAGATCATGCGACGGCAGGCCCGCGCTCCTCCGTGGAAGGGCCGGATGGCGCACGACCGTCGGTGGCGTCCGATAGCGTCGAGGCGACCAGCCACGGCGCGAGCGTGAGGCCCCGCACGGGGAAGCGGAACACGCAAGCGTGACGGGGCGCCTGATCGGAGCAGGAAGGGACCATGACGGACAGCGGGATCGCGGCCGGGGAACACCTCGCCTCGGGCGCCGACGGCGTGCAGGCCGCGTTGTCGCCTCTCGGACGGCTCGCTCACGCGCCGGTGTCCGAGCACGTGGGCGTCTTCGAACAGGTCCTCGCCGACCTCGAAGCGGTGCTCGCGTCCGTGGAGGATGCCGGTGGGCGACAGCCCGAAGCCCACGACGGCCGGGAGAGCGCTCAGTGAGCGCCATGGGAGCGGCCGCGGACGCCACGAGAGGGACGCGGACGCCGGTCCGGACGGCACGGGACGGCGCGGCCGGGCGGGCGGCACGGGACGGCGCGGCCGGGCGGGCCCGGTGAAGCGCGTCCGGCTCGACAGCGAGCTCGTACGCCGCGGGCTCGCCCGGTCCAGAGAGCAGGCGGTCCAGCTCATCGAGGCGGGACGGGTCAGCGTCGCAGGCCGGGTGGCGGGCAAGGCGGCCACGCAGGTGGACACCGCCGCCCCCATCGTGGTCGCCGAGGCGGCCGAGGGACCCGACTACGTGTCCAGGGGCGCGCACAAGCTGCTCGGCGCGCTGCGCGTGTTCGAGGGGCTCCGCGTCGAGGGGCGGCGGTGCCTCGACGCGGGAGCCTCGACCGGCGGCTTCACCGACGTGCTGCTCAGGCACGGCGCCGCCCAGGTGCTCGCGGTCGACGTGGGATACGGCCAGCTCGCCTGGTCGCTGCGCACGGACGAGCGGGTCACGGTGATGGAGCGGGTCAACGTCCGCGACCTGACCCCGGAGATGGTGGGCGAGCCGCCGACCCTGATTGTCGGGGACCTGTCCTTCATCTCCCTCCGGCTCGTCCTCCCTGCTCTGGTGCGCTGCGCGGCCGAGGTGGCGGAGTTCGCGATGCTGGTCAAGCCGCAGTTTGAGGTGGGCAAGGAGCGCGTGGGCCCGGGAGGCGTCGTACGCGACCCGGCCCTGCGGGCGGAGGCGGTGCGGGACGTCGCGGCGGCGGCCGGCTCGCTGGGCCTGACGGTGAAGGGCGTGACGGCGAGCCCGTTGCCGGGGCCGTCGGGGAACGTGGAATACGTTCTGTGGCTCGGGAAGGGGCCGGGGCACGACCCCGTGCCCGACGTGGACGCGGCCATCGACACGGCGGTCGCGGAGGGACCCCGGTGAGCGCGGGCGGCGAGGCGTGGAGACGATGAGCGCGATGAGCATGGGCGGCGCGGCGGACGACCGGGCGGACGCCAAGAGGACCGTCCTGGTCACGGCGCATACGGGCCGGGAGGCGGCCGTGCGCAGCGCCCGCCTGGTGATGGAACGGCTTATCGAGGCGGGCATCAACGTACGGGTGCTCGATGAGGAGGCCGAGGAGCTCGGCTGCGCCCATGTCGAGGTGGTCCCGGATAACGGGGCGGCACTGGAGGAGGCCGAGCTGATCATCGTCCTGGGCGGTGACGGCACGCTGCTGCGTGCCGCCGAACTGGCCCGCCCGGCCGCGGTGCCGCTGCTCGGCGTGAACCTGGGGCATGTGGGCTTCCTCGCCGAGGCGGAGGTGGAGGACCTGTCGTCCGTGGTGGACCTGGTGGTCGAGGGCCGCTACGAGGTCGAGGAGCGCATGACGATCGAGGTCGTCGTGCGCCTGAACGGCTCGGTGCTCGCGCGGACCTGGGCGCTCAACGAGGCGTCGGTCGAGAAGAAGGACCGCATGCTGGAGGTCGTCGCGGAGATCGACGGCCGGCCGCTGTCGCGCTGGGGGTGCGACGGCGTGATCTGCGCGACCCCCACCGGATCGACGGCGTACGCCTTCTCGGCGGGCGGTCCGGTCGTCTGGCCCGAGGTGGAGGCGCTGCTCCTGGTGCCCAACAGCGCCCACGCCCTGTTCGCCCGGCCGATGGTGGTGTCGCCCAGGTCCACGCTCGCGCTGGAGATCCTCCCCGACACCAGCGCTGGTGTGCTGTGGTGCGACGGCCGCCGCCGCTTCGACATCCCGCCCGGCGCCCGGGTGGAGGTCCGCAGGGGCGAGGTGCCCGTACGGCTGGCCCGCCTGCTCGGGGTGGAGACCACCGGCGCGCCCTTCACCGACCGCCTGGTCGCGAAGTTCGGACTGCCGGTGCAGGGCTGGCGGGGCCGCGTACGCTCCGGCTGACCGCGAGAGACGCCGCGGTCCACAGCGAGTTGCTGCGGTTGATGGTGATATGCCGGGTGAGCAGGGCTTTCGTGTCCACAGATTCTCGTTCGGGCCGCGGTCCGGACACGCTGTCCTCGAAAATCTTGACGAGTTACGCGTAGGATCTCTGGCGAGTTCGGTCGGCAAAACGGGAGGGACCAGTGCGGCCACGGGTCGAGGAGGTCCGCATCCAGGGGCTCGGCGTGATCGACGAGGCCGTACTGGAGCTGTCACCGGGATTCACCGTCGTCACGGGTGAGACGGGGGCCGGCAAGACGATGGTCGTCACCGGTCTCGGCCTGCTGTTCGGGGGGCGGGCCGACCCGGCCAGGGTCCGGCCGGGCGCCGACAAGGCGCTGATCGAGGGCACGCTCGTGATCGAGCCCGGGGGCCGCGTGGCCCAGCAGGTCGCCGACGTCGGCGGCGAGGTCGAGGACGGGCAGCTCATCATCTCCCGCTCGGTCTCCGCCGAGGGCCGCTCCCGCGCCTGGCTGGGCGGCCGTGCCGTGCCGGTGGGCACGTTGACGTACATCGCCGACGACCTCGTGGCGGTGCACGGGCAGATGGACCAGCAGCGGCTGTTGCAGCCCGGCAGGCAGCGCGCGGCGCTCGACCGCTACGCCGGTGACGAGCTGGTCAAACCCCTGCGGGCCTACGAGCAGGCCTACAAGCGGCACAAGCAGGTGGGCGAGCTGCTCCACGAGCTGACCGTCAAGGCCAGGGAACGGGCGCAGGAGGCCGACGTGCTGCGGTTCGGCCTGGAGGAGATCGAGAAGGTCGAGCCCAGGCCGGGGGAGGACGCCGAGCTGAAGGAGGAGGCCGAGCGGCTCTCCCACGCCGACGCGTTGCGCACCGCCGCCACGACCGCGCACGCGGCGCTGCTCGGCGATCCGATGTCGAGTGCGCAGGACGTGCAGGACGCCGTGTCGCTGCTCGGTCACGCGAAGGCGGCCGTGGAGTCCGTGCGCGACTTCGATCCCGCGCTCGCCGGGCTCGCCGACCGCCTGGCCGAGGCCGGTTACCTGGTCTCCGACGTGGCGACCGAGCTGGCCGCGTACGCCGAGTCGGTCGAGGCCGACCCGGTGCGGCTCGCCGCGGTGCAGGAGCGCAGGGCTGCGCTGAACGGGCTCATGCGCAAGTACGGCGAGGACGTCACGGCGGTTCTCGCCTGGGCGCAGCGGGCCGCCGAGAGGCTGACGGAGCTCGAAGGCGACGACGAGCGCATCGAGGAGCTGACGCGGGAGCACGGCGAGCTCACCGAGCGGCTGGGCGAGCTGGCCGGTGAGCTGACGGCCATCCGCACCGTCGCGGCCGACCGGTTCGGCCAGGCGGTGACCCAGGAACTGACCGCGCTCGCCATGCCGCACGCCCGGGTGAGCGTGGCGATCAGCGCCACCGACGGCTTCGGCCCGCACGGCGTGGACGAGGTCGAGCTCCGGCTCGCATCCCATCCCGCCGCGCCGCCGCTGCCGCTGACCAAGGGCGCCTCCGGCGGCGAGCTGAGCCGGGTGATGCTCGCCATCGAGGTGGTCTTCGCCGGCGCCGACCCCGTTCCGACGTTCGTGTTCGACGAGGTCGACGCGGGGGTGGGCGGCAAGGCGGCCGTGGAGATCGGCAGGCGGCTGGCCAAGCTCGCCAGGACGGCGCAGGTCATCGTGGTCACCCACCTGCCGCAGGTGGCGGCCTTCGCCGACCAGCACCTCGTGGTCGAGAAGGCGAGCGACGGCAGGGTGGTCCGCAGCGGCGTCGTGACGCTCGACCAGGAGGGCCGCGAGCGGGAGCTGTCGCGGATGCTCGCCGGCCTGGAGGACTCCGAGCTCGGCCGGGCGCACGCCGCCGAGCTGCTGTCCATCGCCGCCGCCGACAAGGCCGCCTGGGAGAAGGCGTCCCCGGGGGCGGCCAGGCGGGCGGGCCGCCGCGCCGCCGGCTGAGGCCTGAGGCCGTCGCCGGCCCGGGCGCGGTGCGGTGAGGTTTCGCGCGCCGGGTCTCGCGGTCGCGCGGACTTGCGCCGCTCGCCGCCGCCGGCCGGTCCGGCGCGTACACTCGGCGGGGCGCGCGCGGGGGTGACGTTTGGAGCAGGGCGCGCCGGGAAGCAGTCAAGCCCCGGCAACGAGGGGGCGGAGGAACGGGGGGCGGACGGCGTCGCGGAAGGTGGGCGTTGGCTCGGCTGCCCCCGGTCGGCGCACCTCGGCAACATCCCTGACTTGCAGTGACAATTCAGACGAGCCGTGGGGTGTGGAAGCGTGGCGGTCGCCGCCTCTGGCAGGATGGTCATGATGAAGGTCCCGAGCTTGAATGTTCCGGGCCTCCGCCGCAGGAAGGCCGACGGCCTTCCCGGGGTGACGGCAGTGGCGAGAATCGACAGGCGGACGAAGAGGCTGACCAAGCGCCTCAAGCCCGGGGAAATCGCGATTATCGATCACGTCGACATCGACCGGGTCAGCGGGGAGGCTCTCGTCGCGTGCGGCGTGGCGGCCGTGGTCAACGTCGCCGCGAGCATCAGCGGCCGTTACCCCAACCTCGGGCCGCAGATCCTGCTCGACGCGGGCATCCCTCTGATCGACAACGCGTCGCCGGAGCTGTTCGAGCGGATCGCCGACGGCGACGTCATCCGCGTCCACGACGGCATGGTCTACCTCGGCGAGGAACTCGTCGGCAAGGGGGAGCCGCAGACCGCCGACAGCGTCGAAGCGGCGATGACCGAGGCCCGCGCGGGCCTCGCCGTCCAGATCGAGGCCTTCGCCGCGAACACGATGGAGTACGTCCGGCGCGAGCGCGACCTTCTGATCGACGGGGTCGGCGTGCCCGACATCCGCACCTCCCTGGAGAACCGCCACGCCCTCATCGTGGTGCGGGGTTACCACTACAAGGAGGACATCGCCACGCTCCGGCCGTACATCCGGGAGTACCGCCCGGTGCTGATCGGCGTCGACGGCGGGGCGGACGCGCTGCTCGAGGCCGGGTACGTGCCCGACATCATCGTGGGCGACTTCGACTCCGTGTCGGAGAAGGCGCTGTGCTGCGGCGCCGAACTGGTCGTCCACGCCTACCGCGACGGGCGGGCGCCGGGGCTCGAGCGGGTGCGCAAGCTGGGCCAGGAGGCGGTCGTGTTCCCCGCGACCGGGACGAGCGAGGACATCGCGATGCTCCTGGCCGACGACAAGGGCGCCACGCTCATCGTCGCGGTCGGCACCCACTGGACGCTCGACGAGTTCCTGGACAAGGGCAGGTCGGGCGCGGCGAGCACCTTCCTCACCCGCCTGCGGGTCGGCAGCAAGCTCGTGGACGCCAAGGGCGTGAGCAGGCTCTACCGCAGCCGGATCTCCACGCCCTCCCTGTTGCTGCTCGTGGCCACCACGCTGGTCACGATCGGCGTCGTGCTTTCGGTATCGCCGATCGGCCAGGTGTGGCTGAACGGACTGCGCGTGGCCTGGAACGGCTTCATCTTCTGGCTGGTCGGACTCTTCTCGTGATCGATTTCCGTTATCACCTCGTCTCGATCGTGGCGATCTTCCTCGCGCTCACGGTCGGCATCGTGCTGGGCAGCACCGTGCTCGAGCCCACCTTCTTCAAGTCGGCCGAGGAGATGACCGCGTCCCTGCGGAAGGCCAACGAGAGCAACCTGGCCCAGATCTCGCAGCTGCAGAGCCGCGAGGAGGGCTCCGACTCGCTGGTCACGACTCACCTGCCCGAGCTCGTGCGCGGCCAGCTCGCGGGCGAGCGCGTCGTGCTCGTCGAGGCTCCCGGTGCGTCGGCCGCCCTGCGTGACCCGATCGAGAAGCTCGTCACGAGCGCGGGCGCCGCCTACAGCGGCAGGGTCAGCCTGACCGAGAAGTTCGTCGACGCCGAGCAGGCGAGCGTGGTGGACGGGCTCGCCACCAACCTCGCCCCGGCGGGCACCACCTTTCCCGACGGGGCCACGCCGTACGACAAGGCCGCCGCGATGCTCGCCGGCGCGATCGTGACCAACGACCGAGCGCAGGCGGGCCGGGCCAACCCCGCGGCCACCGGCGTGCTGGAGGCGTTCCAGGCGGGCGACTTCCTGACCCTGAACGGCGACCCCGAGCAGCGGGCGACGATGGCCATCGTGCTCGCGCCGGCCCAGCCGTACGAGGGGGAGGACGCCGACCGGCAGACGAACGCGCTCGTCTCGGTCGCGGCCGGCCTCGACGGCGGCGCTCTCGGCACCGTCCTGGCGGGCACCGTCACCGCCTCCGCCAACGGCGGCGCCATCGCGGCGCTGCACGACACCGGCGGCGTGGCCTCGGCGGTCTCGACCGTCGACACCGTCGATTTCGCCGCGGGCCGTGTCGTGGTGGTCTACGCTCTGCGGGAGCAACTGGCCGGCCGTTCGGGTTCCTACGGCATCGGCAGCGGCGCGACGGCGTTCGAGCCCACGGTGACCGCGCCCAGCCAGACCCCCACCCCGGCGGCGAGCCGGGGCTGAGCCGCCGACCGGCACATCACGCCTGACGAATACGCAGAGAAGGGCAACAGCCGTGGCCAGACGTCCCCAGGCCGGCACCCGCGCCGCCGCGGCGCTCGGGGCCGCCGTCGGCGCCGCGCTCGGCGCCGCCGCCGCGCGCGCCGCCTTCGCCGCTTTCCGGCGCCGCCCGCCGATCGGCGACGAGAAGACCGCCGACGAGTACTGGACCCGGGTCAACCACCGGGGCGAGCCGGTCACGCTGCTGGAGGGCCCCGCGTTCGCCGCCGGCGCCGTGGCCGCCTCCGCCCTCGCTCCCGGCCTTCCCGTACGCGCCCGCGCGGCCGCCGTGCTCGCCGGCGCGGGCAGCGGCGTCCTCGGCGCGTACGACGACCTGTTCGGCACGACCTCGTCGAAGGGGTTCAAGGGGCACCTGGCCGCGCTCGCGCGCGGCGAGGTGACCAGCGGAGCGGTCAAGATCCTCGGCATCGGCGCGACCGGGCTCGCCGCGGCGGCGCTCGCCCCCCGTCACGCCCAGGACGGGGGCGTGGTGGCGCGGTCCCTCGACACGCTCGTCGACGGCGCGCTGATCGCCGGCAGCGCCAATCTGGCCAACCTGTTCGACCTGCGGCCCGGCCGCGCGATCAAGGTGGGGCTGCTCGCCGGGGTTCCCCTGCTGGCCGCCTCGATCGCCGCGCCGTACGGCCCGCGCTCCCGTCAGGCCGCCGCGCTGACCGCTGTCCCGCTGGGCGCGGCGGCGGCGCTGCTGCCGGAGGACCTGGGCGAGCGGGCGATGCTCGGCGACGCCGGGGCGAACGCGCTCGGCGCGCTGCTCGGCCTGGCGGCCACGGCCCGGCTGGGCAGGCCCGGCCGGATCGCCGCCCTCGGTGTCGTCGCCGCTCTCACCGCCGCCTCGGAGAAGGTCAGCTTCACCAAGGTCATCGCCGGCAACCGGGTGCTCAACCGCCTGGACATGCTCGGCCGGCGCGCTCCCCAGACCGCCCCCGGCACGCCGGGGTCGCGCGGGTGACCTGGACGACCAGGGCCGTCCGCGGAGGCGTACGGCACCGGCATGGTTAGACGGCTCGGGGCGGGGATCGCGGGGGCGGCGGTCCTCATCGGGGTCATCACGGTCCTGGCGCGGGTGACGGGCTTCGCCAAGCAACTGGCGTTCGCGCGCACGGTCGGCACGAACTGCCTGGCCACCGCCTACTACACGGCCAACAACGTGCCGAACATCGTGTTCGAGGTGGTGGTGGGCGGCGCGCTCGCCGGGATGGTCGTCCCGGTGCTCGCCGGCGCCGCCGCCAGATCGGACGGCGGGGCGCGTGCGGAGGTCGGACGGATCGCCTCCGCGCTGCTGACCTGGGTGATCGTGCTGCTGGTGCCGCTCGCGGCGCTGACCGCGCTGGTCGCGGCGCCGCTGGCGCGGCTCCTCGTCGCCTTCGGGGTCGGGAATTGCGATGTCGGCCAGGTCGCCGCCGTCGCCGCGCGCATGCTGGTCGTGTTCGCGCCGCAGATCCCGTTGTACGGCATGGCCGTGGTGCTCTACGGCGTGCTGCAGGCCCACCGTCGTTTCTCGGGGCCGGCGCTGGCGCCGCTGGTGTCGAGCGTGGTGGTCATCATCGCCTACCTGGCCTTCGGGCCGCTCAGCGGCGGCCACAAGGACCCCGCCGCGGTGCCCGCTCCGGCCGAGATCGCGCTGTCTGCGGGCACGACGCTCGGCGTGCTGGCTCTGGTCGTCACCGTGGTCGGGCCCACGTGGCGGCTCGGGCTGCGGTGGCGGCCCACGCTCCGCTTTCCCGAGGGCGTCGCCGTACAGGTGCGGCGGCTCGCCCTGGCCGGGCTGAGCGCGCTGGTCGCCCAGCAGGCCGCCGCGGCGATCCTGATTCCCATCGCCAACCGCGTCGGCGGCGGCGCGCTGCCCGCCTACAACTACGCGTGGGCGATCTACCAGGTGCCGTACGCCGTGCTCGCGGTGCCCATCGCGACCAGCGCGTTCCCCGCGCTCGCCGCGCGGGCGCAGGCCGAGGACGGGGGCGAGGGCTTCGCGGCGCTGGCGGCGCGGACGACGCGCGCGGTCGTGCTGGTCTGCGGCCTGGCAGCCGGCGCGCTCGCCGCGGTCGCGGAACCGGTCGCGCACGTCTTCCTCGCCCGGGCCGACACCGCGGTCGACGCGGCGGACTTCGCCCGGGGGATCGCGCTGTTCGCGCCGGGACTCATCGGGTATGGCCTGGTGGCCCACCTCAGCCGGGTGCTGTACGCCGCGGGACAGGGCAGGGCGGCGGCTCGGGGGCAGGTCGCCGGGTGGCTGGTCGTGGCCGTGGCCCAGGTGGCGTTCGTCCTCGTGCTGCCGGACGGCTGGGGCCTGGGCGGGCTCGCACTCGGCCAGGCGGCCGGCATGACGGTGGGGGCGGGGCTGCTGCTGGCATCGGTCGTGCGGGCGCGAGGGGCGCGGGCCGTTCACGGCGTCCCGCGGGCCGGTCTGGCCGCCCTGCTGGGCGGGGGTGCGGGCTTCCTCGCGGGCGCGGCGGCCGCGCGGCTTCCCCTGTCGGGCGAGGGCCCGTGGGGTGGCCTTCTGACGGCCGCTCTCGCCGGCCTGACGGCCGTGGCCGCGGGGATGCTCGTCGCCGCACTCGTGGATCGGAGAGACCTGACCGGCGCCCTGTCCGGAGTGAGACGTGGGAGAGGCGCGAGCCCGGCGGAGCCACCGGCCGAGGAGACGGTTTGAGCGAGCTGATCAGTAGGCACAGCGTCTGGCGAGGCGCCGAATCGCGCGCCTTCGGCACGACCGGACTCCGAGCCGGAGGCGGGGAGGTGGCATGAGCGAGCGTAGCGAGCGGATCAGTAGGCACAGCGTCCGGCGAGGCGCCCAATCGCGCGCCTCCGGCACGACCGGACTCCGAGCCGGAGGCGAGGAGGTGGCATGAGTCGTATCGTGCTCGTGCTGGGATCGAGCGTGGGAGGCGTGGCCCGGCACGTGCGGATGCTCGCCGGCGGGCTGGTCACGCGGGGGCACCGTGTGCTGGTCGCGGGTCCCGGCAGCACCGAGGAGGTCTTCTCTTTCAGCGGCACCGGCGCGGGCTTCGCCGAGGTCGAGATCGCCGAGCGGCCGCACCCCGCGCACGACCTGCGGACCGCCCTGCGCCTGCGCGGGCTCGCCCGCGGCGCCGACGTCGTCCACGCCCACGGCCTGCGGGCCGGCGCGCTGGCCGCCCTCGCTCTCACCGGGTCGCGGGGGTGGCCGCGTCTCGTGGTCACCCTGCACAACGCGGTCACGGCGGGCGGCGCGATCGGCGCGGTCTACCGGCTGCTGGAACGGATCGTCGCCCGGCGTGCGGACCGGGTTCTGGCCATCTCGCCCGACGTCGCGGAGCGCATGAGGGCCAGGGGCGCCCGGGGAGTGGACCTCGCGGTGGTGCCCGCGCCGCCGCTGGCCGAACCCGCTCGCCCGGCCGAGGACGTGCGGGCCGAGATCGCCGCCCGGCTGTCCGGCGGGGCGGACGTGCCGCAGGCCGCGCAGGAGCGGCCGATCCTGCTCACCGTCGCCCGGCTCGCCCAGCAGAAGGGCCTGGAGACACTGCTCGACGCGGCGGCCGGGCCGTACAAGGGGGACCCGGTCTTCGTGATCGCGGGCGACGGGCCGCTGCGCAAGGAACTGCAGGCCCGCGTCGAGGCCGAGGAACTGCCCGTGGTCCTGTACGGCTGGGCCGAGCCGGCCGACCTGCTCCAGGTCGCGACGGCGGTGATCGTGCCCAGCAGATGGGAAGGGCAGCCACTGAGCGTCCAGGAGGCGCTGCGGGCGGGCAGGCCGATCATCGCGACCCGGGTGGGCGGCGTGCCCGGGATGGTGGGCGAGGCGGCCCTGCTGGTGCCGCCGCAGGACCCCGGCGCGCTGAGCCGGGAGATCGGCCGCCTGCTCGGCGATCCCGCCCTGGCCGCCCGCCTGGCGGAGGCGTCCGTACGGCGTGGCCGCGAGCTGCCCGACGAGGACGCGGCGCTGCGAGCGGTGCTCGCGGCGTACGGGCTCGCCTCGTAGCGGCGGGGTTGGCGCGAGGGTGCCACCACCCTTTCGCGCCGGTGACACAAGACCGGCGGCCTGGTGAGCCGTCGCGCGTTCCTGCGGACGAGCGCCGAGGTTCCGGCAAGGATTAGGCGAGGCTAAGTCTGATCCATATACTGGACGGGTTGGGGGGGAGTATCCCTTCGCGGCGGTCCCGTCATCACGGTGTCAGCACCCGGGGCCGTCGGTCCGCCGTGCGCGTACGGGCGGGAGAGACCTCCGGCAGTGTGTTCAGCGCGCGCCGGAGGTAGTCGTGGTACATGCGCCCCTGTGGTTGTGGGCCCTGGTCATCGTGGGTCTTCTTGTCGTGGTCGCCGTCGACCTGTTGATCGTCGATCGGGGTGAACCACGCGAGTTCTCAATGCGGCAGGCCGGCATCTGGGTGGGCTTCTACGTCTGCCTGGCCGTGCTGTTCGGCATCGGGTTGACGGTTTGGGCCGGTCCCGGGACAGGTGGCGAGTTCTTCGCGGGCTATCTGACGGAATACAGCCTCAGCGTCGACAACCTGTTCGTCTTCTACATCATCATGACCCGCTTCGGGGTCCCTCGGATCTACCAGCACAAGGTCCTGCTGGTCGGCATCGTCCTGGCGCTCGTCATGCGCGGGATCTTCATCGCCATCGGGGCCGCCGCGCTGAGCCGCTTCGGCTGGCTGCTGTACGCGTTCGGCGTCTTCCTCATCTACACGGCGTACACGCTGATCAGGGACCACAACAAGGAGGACGAGGAGTTCAACGAGAACATCCTCCTGCGCTGGGCCCGGCGGGTCTTCCCGACCACCCCCGACTACGTCGGCTCCCGGGTGAGCGTGCGCGTGGACGGCAAGCGCATGGTGACGCCCATGCTGATCGTGATGATCGCCATCGGCACCACGGATCTGCTGTTCGCCCTCGATTCGATCCCGGCCATCTTCGGCCTCACGAAGGCGGCCTTCATCGTGTTCTCCGCGAACGCGTTCGCCCTGATGGGACTGCGTCAGCTCTACTTCCTGCTCGGCGGATTGCTGCAGCGGCTGGTCTACATCAGCTACGGATTGGCGTTCATCCTCGGTTTCATCGGGGTTAAGCTGATTCTTGAAGCACTTCACGAGAACGAGGTCTCCTGGGCTCCTCAGATCCCCATCTGGGTGTCGCTGGCGGTCATCGGCGTGACCATGGCCGTGACCACCGTCGCCAGTCTCATCAAGGCTCGCCGCGACGACAGGACCATTACTCCGGCGGAAGCCTCTCAGACGGAGGCGTCTCAAGCGGAGGCGTCTCAGGCGGAAGCCCCGCAGGGCTAGCGAACCGGGCACTCGACCCTGTTTGCTTGTTCTCGTTGTGCCACGCATTGACTGCCGGATCGGTAATATCGATCGTTAGCTCGCATGCCGCTCCATAGTCGCCAGAAGAGTACAAAGGTCATCTGTGTCCAACGAATCGTTGCCCCGCGGCCCTGAATCCGGGCTCGCGGGAAGTGCCCGGGGCCGAGTCAGGCTCGCACGCGGGGTGTCCCCGTGGCTGGCTCCGACCGCCGCGGCGGCGGCCGTCACCGCCGTCCTCACCCGCAGGTCGCCCCG
The DNA here is from genome assembly GCF_014892245.1 of Microbispora sitophila. Classification (NCBI taxonomy): domain Bacteria; kingdom Bacillati; phylum Actinomycetota; class Actinomycetes; order Streptosporangiales; family Streptosporangiaceae; genus Microbispora; species Microbispora sitophila. The sequence goes on from NZ_JADBGC010000017.1 coordinate 20,646, forward strand.
TTGGGCGCTGGCCGCGGCGCCGCTCGCCGCACTCACCGGCGGGATGCTGTGGTTCTTCCGCGATCCCGAGCGCGCGCCCGGCGAGGGCAGGCTCATCTCACCCGCCGACGGCGTCGTGCAGAGCATCGACCCGTGGCCGGACGGCCGCACCCGGGTCGCGATCTTCATGAGCCCGCTGAACGTGCACGTGAACCGGGCGCCCGCGGCCGGCACGGTCACCTCGGTCGAGCACGTGCCCGGCGGCTTCGTGCCCGCGTTCAACAAGGACAGCGACAAGAACGAGCGTGTCGTCTGGCATTTCGACACCGCGATCGGGGACATCGAGATGGTGCAGATCGCCGGCGCCGTCGCGCGTCGCATCGTGCCGTACCTGTTCGCGGGCGCGAAGGTCGTCCAGGGCGAGCGGGTCGGCCTGATCCGTTTCGGCTCCCGGGTGGACCTCTACCTGCCCGAGGGCATCAGGCCGGCGGTCACCGTCGGCACCCGGACCGTCGCGGGGGTGACGCGCCTTGACCACGTCTGACCTCGGAGCCGAAGCCTCCTGGCCTGTGGAGGAGGTGGCCGAGGAGCCGCGCGGGCCCGTCGGCAAGGCCTTCCGCCTGTCGGCCGCCGACTCCCTCTCGCTCGGCAACGCCCTCAGCGGGTTCCTCGCCGTCTGCGTGCTCGCCTGGTCGGCGATCAGCGACCTGCAGGCCAGCGGCAAGTTCGCCCCCGACCCGCGCTTCTTCGGCACGGCCGTGGTGCTGCTGCTCATCGGCGCGACCTGTGACCTGTTCGACGGCCTGGTGGCCAGGAAGTTCCGCGCGTCCGCGATGGGCGCCGAGCTGGACAACCTCGCCGACGTGATCAGCTTCGGCTTCGCGCCCGCCTTCATGGTGATGATCTGGGCCGGCTTCTCCGGCAAGCTCCCACTGTGGCTGGTGCTGTGCGCGGCCGGGTCCGTCCTGCTCGCCGGCGTCGTACGGCTGGCCCGTTTCGCCTGCGTGAAGACCAAGAGCGGCGACTTCATGGGCCTGCCGATCCCGATGGGCGCAATGACCGTGGTGTCGATCGTGCTGCTCTTCCAGCCGAACTACGTCACGCTCGCCGCCATCTTCGCCGTGGCCTGGCTTATGGTCAGCCGGATCGAATACCCCAAGCCGAAGGGCAACCTGGCCGCCGTCGTGCTGGCCTGGATGCTGATCAACGTGGCCTGCCTGACGATCTGGGCGGCCGGTCTCGCGGGCGGCGACCAGCTCATCAAGGTGGGCGCCACCATGCAGATCGCGATCGTGTCCGCCATTCCGCTTCGCGTTCTCATGTTCAAACAGCAGCAGCGCAGGGAACGACGCTCGGAGAACGCGGGCTGACGTCGTCGCACGAACAGGGCCCCGGTCGGCTGGGGCCCGCCACCTTGGGCCCGGCCAATCACTGGAGAAAACGCCTAGTCCAATGGAGCCCTGGTCGCCATGCCTCGTGAGCACACTCGGACGTACTTCCTCGGCAAACTGGCCCGGGAGCTTGAACTGCGGGGGCTGGAGGCGTCGCTGCGCCCCGACCCGCCCTCGCTGAAGGTCCGCGACCCGGACGCGGCGCTGTTCACCGAGACCGTGGACTGCGTCGCGATGTCGGACGGCTGGTTCTACCGCTGGTCCTGGGGCGACGTGGTGGAGAGCGCGGAGGAGCCCGCTCTCGCGGCCGACCGCATCGTGAAGGTGTTCACCACCGGCGAGCCCCGGCCGCACCCTGCCCTTGGCGACGCCTGACGGGTCGACCCTGCCCTTGGCGACGCCTGACTGGGCTCTCGGCGACGCCCGACCGGTTCAGTCCGTCACAGCCGGATCCACTCCGTCGCCGTGGTGACCTTGTCCAGGACGTCCGGGACGGGGTCCACGCCCAGCCCCGGGCCGTCCGGCACGTCGAGGTGCCCGCCGTCCAGTTCGAACGGCGGGGTCACGTCGGTGTGGAAGTAGCGCCGGGAGGCGGAGGTGTCGCCCGGGAGCGTGAAGCCGGGCAGCGCGGCCAGCGCGACGTTGGCCGCCCGCCCGATCCCGGTCTCCAGCATGCCGCCGCACCACACCGCGACGCCGTGGGCGCGGCACAGGTCGTGGATGCGCCGGGCCTCCAGGTAACCGCCCACTCTGCCGGGCTTGATGTTGACCACCGAGCACGCGCCGAGGCTGATCGCCGCCGCCGCGTGGGCGGCCGACTCGATGGACTCGTCGAGGCAGATCGGCGTGCGGATCGACCGGGCGAGCCGGGCGTGCTGCACGAGGTCGTCGTCGGCCAGCGGCTGCTCGATCAGCAGAAGGTCGAAGTCGTCAAGCCGGGCCAGATGACGGGCGTCCGCGAGCGTGTAGGCCGCGTTGGCGTCCACCTGGAGCAGCAGGTCCTCCCCGAACCGCTCGCGGACCGCGCGGACCGGCGTCACGTCCCACCCCGGCCCGATCTTCAGCTTGACGCGTACGTAGCCCTCCTCGACGTACGCCCCGACGGTGTCGAGCAGTTCGGCCACCGAGCCCATGATCCCGACCGAGACGCCGCAGGGGACGCGGTCACGGGTGGCGCCGAGGTAGCGGGCGAAGGACTCGCCGGTGATCCGGAGCGACGCGTCGAGCACCGCGGCCTCCAGCGCCGCCTTGGCCATCCGGTGGCCCTTGAACGGCGCGAGGGCGGGACCGACGGCCTGCGGATTCAGCTCGAGGGGAAGCGCGGGGATCAGGAAACGCCGCAGCACGTCGGCCGCACCGTCCACGTACTCGGAGGAGTACAGCGGCTCGGACATCGCCACGCACTCGCCCCAGCCCTCGGCCTCCGGCGTCACCACCCGCACCAGCAGGACGTCGCGGGTGGTCTCGGTGCCGAACGACGTCCGGAACGGCGCGACGAGCGGCATCGCGATCCGGCGCAGTTCGATTCCAGTGATCTCCATGAGGTGCCCGGGCTCCAGGGGAAGGACGGCTTGCGCGACCACTATACGGAGGTTCCCTGGAGGTCCTCAGAGCACCAGCCCGAGCAGGAGGACGCAGCAGAACGACACCACCGAGATGATCGCCTCCATGATCGACCAGCTCTTGACGGTCTCGCCGACGGACATCCCGAGGTACTCCTTGACCAGCCAGAACCCGGCGTCGTTCACGTGGGAGAAGAACAGGGACCCGGCGCCGATGGCGAGCACGAGCAGGGCGACGTGGGCGGGGGAGAGCCCGGCCGCCAGCGGGGCGGCGATCCCGGCGGCGGAGATCGTGGCGACGGTGGCGGAACCGGTGGCGAGACGGATTCCGACGGCGATCAGCCAGCCGAGCACGAGCACGGGCACGCTCGCGCTCTGCGCGGCCTCGCCGATGACCCTGCCGACGCCCGAGTCGACCAGGGTCTGCTTGAATCCTCCGCCCGCGCCGACGATGAGCAGGATCCCGGCGATCGGCGGCAGCGAGTCGGCGATCGCCGAGGAGATCCGGGCCCGGCCGAAGCCCGCGGCGCGGCCCAGCGTGAACATCGCCACGATCACCCCGATCAGCAGGGCGATGAGGGGAGTGCCGAGGACCTCGAACACGGTGCGCACCGCGTGGTCCTTCGGCAGGACGATCTCCGCGACGGCCCGGCCCAGCATCAGCACGACCGGCAGCAGGATCGTGGCCACCGTGACACCGAACCCCGGCCGGGGGCGGTCCGCCTCTCCCGGTGCCGTGTTCTCAGACTCCTGGGTCTGCTCGCGTTCGAGGCGCTCGGGCGGCGCCGGCCGCACCCAGCGGGCGGCGAACCTGGCGAACAGCGGGCCGGAGACGATCACGGTCGGGATCGCCACCAGTAGCCCCAGCCCGAGCGTGAGCCCGAGGTCCGCCTTGAGCGTGTCGATCGCGACCAGCGGTCCGGGATGCGGGGGCACCAGGCCGTGCAGGACGGACAGGCTCGCCAGTGCGGGGACCGCGATCAGCAGCAGCGGACGGCCACTGCGCCGGGCCACCAGCAGGATGACGGGGATCAGCAGGACCAGCCCGATCTCGAAGAACATCGGCAGTCCGATGAGCACCGCGATCAGGGTCATCGCCCACGGCAGGGCCCGGTCGCCGCTGCGGCGCAGGATGCCGTCCACGATCTCCTCGGCCCCGCCCGAGTCGGCCAGCAGCTTGCCGAGCATCGCCCCGAGAGCGATGAGCACGCCGACGCCGGCCACGGTCGAGCCGAGCCCGGCGGAGAAGCTGTCGATCAGCTTCTCGGGGGCCATGCCGGCCACCAGGCCGAGCACGCCCGAGCCGAGCGCGAGGGCGAGGAACGGGTGGGTCCGCAGCCTCGTGATCAGCAGCACGATGACCGCGATGCCGGCCAGGGCGGCCACGATGAGACGGGTGTCATGGCCGCTCCATGCGGCCGCGCTCGCGAGAGGGGTGGTCACGAGGGGGGTCATCCGGGGGCTCCTCCGACGGTCCGTGCGGTAGCCGCTGCCCCGCAGGAGCCCCCCGAATCACGCAGAACCGGGTCACGCGCCCCGGCCTGAACTTGACTGGGGAACCGGGGCGCGGGGACGAGCCAGAGTCCCGCCGCGGGACGCCGGCCGTCCGGGCGTACGTCAGGTGTACGTCACCAGCCGCGGGCCTTCCACTCGGGGAGGTGCGGCCGCTCGGCGCCGAGGGTGGTGTCCCTGCCGTGGCCGGGATAGACCCACGTCTCGTCCGGCAGACGGTCGAAGATCCGTTCCACCACGTCCGTGAACAGCTGCTCGAACCGCGCCGGGTCCTTCTGCGTGTTCCCGACGCCGCCGGGGAACAGGGAGTCGCCGGTGAACAGGTGGCGATCCTGGTAGAGCAGCGCGATCGAGCCGGGGGTGTGGCCGCGCAGATGGATGACGTCCAGCGTCACCACGCCGACCGTCACCCGGTCGCCGTGCTCGACCTCCCTGGTGATCTCCACGGGGAGCTCGGGGGCGTCGAGAGGGTGCGCGACGGTCTGCGCGCCGGTGGCCCGGGCCACATCCTCCAGGGCTCCCCAGTGGTCGGGGTGCCGGTGAGTGGTCACGATCGAGCTGATCGGCATGTCGCCGATGAAATCGAGCAGCCGGTCGGGCTCGGCCGCCGCGTCGATCAGCAGCCCGTCGCCGGTCTCGGCGCACCGGAGCAGGTACGCGTTGTTGCCGAAGTCGCCGACTTCGATTTTCGAGATCGTCAGCCCGGGGACTTCGCGTACGTCGGCGGGTCCGCCCTTGGTGACGTTTCCGGTATAGGTCATGATCGTTCCTCTCTAGTTCCCGGCGGGCGGCCAGGACGACGGCGGCTCGGCGGGCAGCCCCGCCGGGGACGGCTTCGGCCAGGGCGGCGGGGACGGCAGCCTCCCGGTCTGCCGGAGATGCGTCTGCGGTGAGGCGAGCCGCAGGCCCGCGCCGTCGGTCCTGCCCGCGAGCCAGGCGAGCAGCTCGCGCGGCGTCCCCTCCACGGCCGGGCCGTCGCCGAGGCCGGTCCACGTCCTCAGGACCTCGCCGGTGCCCGGGTCGCGGGCGACGACCTCGCCCACCGGGCTCTCGTCGCCGAGCCAGAGCATCGTGTCGTACAGCTCTCGTCTCACGTACGTCTCGGGCCAGTCGGCCCATCCGTAGCCTGCCCCGAGGTCGGCGTGGTGCACCTCGACCTCCCTGAGCCGGCGGATCGGGACGTACCAGGCGGGGTGCTCGGGCGGGTTCATGCCCGAGACCGGCGCGGTCCACGCGTCGGCGGGCATCTGCCTGACCGCCGCCGCGAACCGCTCCGCGCTGTCGCGCAGGTCGGCGAGCTGTTCACCGGCCGGGCGGCCGGCGCCCGCCTCGATGCCGGCCTCGCGGGCCCGCGCCGACGCGTACTGCGGGGTGCGCACTCCTGTGCGCGCCCAGTCCAGCAGGTTGACGTAGCTGTCGGCGTTGCGGGCGACGTGCGTGAGCACGTGTCCCCTCGTCCACCCGGGCAGCAGGGACGGTGCGCGGAGATCCTCGTCGGTGAGGCGGGCGGCGGTCGCCAGCAGGCGCTCGGTCGCCTCGGCAAGCTCCCGCGCGATCTCGTCGATAACGGACATGGCAAGAATCATGGACCCTGGAGTCCCCGGCCGCCGTCCCCGTGACCGCGCGGGAAGAGGAGGGCGCCGCCGGCGGTTGTATGAGCAGGGGTTTCGCGCGGATGCCGGGCACGGGTTTGACGAAGCTCATACCCTGGTTCACGGAGCGTGTCCCACGGAAGCACGCGGGGCCGCCCCCTCCGGCCGCCGGACGATGCCCCCCGAAATTGTCGGTGGCTCTGGATAGCCTGCCCGTGCACCTCCATTCACCTCATCGACCTATCGGGACCACCGTGGCTGACCGCCTGATCGTGCGTGGCGCACGCGAACACAACCTGAAGGACGTCTCGCTCGACCTTCCGCGAGACGCTCTGATCGTCTTCACCGGGCTCTCGGGCTCCGGCAAGTCCAGCCTGGCCTTCGACACGATCTTCGCCGAGGGACAGCGGCGGTACGTGGAGTCCCTGTCCGCGTACGCCCGGCAGTTCCTGGGTCAGATGGACAAGCCCGACGTGGACTTCATCGAGGGCCTTTCCCCGGCCGTCTCCATCGACCAGAAGTCCACCAGCCGCAACCCCCGCTCGACCGTCGGCACGATCACCGAGGTCTACGACTACCTGCGTCTGCTCTGGGCGCGCATCGGCAAGCCGCACTGCCCGCAGTGCGCACGCCCCATCGCCCGCCAGACGCCGCAGCAGATCGTCGACCGTGTGCTCGAACTGGAGGAGGGCACCCGATTCCAGGTGCTCGCCCCGATCATCCGCGGCCGCAAGGGCGAGTACGCCGAGTTGTTCCGCGAGCTGCAGACCAAGGGCTACGCCCGCGCCCGCGTGGACGGCACGATCGTGCGGCTGGAGGAGCCGCCCACCCTCAAGAAGTACGAGAAGCACGACATCGAGGTGATCGTCGACCGGCTGTCGGTCAAGGAGAGCGCGCGGCGCAGGCTCACCGACTCCGTGGAGACCGCGCTGCAGCTGTCCGGCGGCACGATCACGCTCGACTTCGTCGACCTTCCGGACGACGACCCCAACCGTGAGCGCTTCTACTCCGAGCACCTCTACTGCCCCTACGACGACCTGTCGTTCGAGGAGCTGGAGCCCCGGTCGTTCTCGTTCAACTCGCCCTTCGGCGCCTGCCCCGAGTGCACCGGCCTCGGCACCCGCATGGAGGTCGACCCCGACCTCCTCGTACCCGACCCCGAGCGCACGCTCGGCGACGGCGCGATCAGCCCGTGGGCGAACGGCCACACCAGCGACTACTTCGTGCGGCTGCTGGAGGCGCTGGGCAACGCGCTCGGCTTCGACCTGGACACCCCGTGGGAGCGGCTGTCGAAGAAGGCGCAGAAGGCGATCCTGCACGGCCACGACGAGCAGGTCCACATCCGCTACAGCAACCGGTACGGCAGGCAGCGGTCCTACTACACCGAGTTCGAGGGCGTGATCCCCTGGGTCCAGCGCCGGCACGCCGAGTCGGAGAGCGACGCCAGCCGGGAGCGGTTCGAGGGCTTCATGCGCGAGGTGCCCTGCCCGGCCTGCAAGGGCCGCCGCCTCAAGCCGGTCTCGCTCGCCGTGACCGTCGGGGACGCCTCGATCGCCGAGGTCTCGGCGATGTCGATCGCCGACTGCGCCAAGTTCCTGTCCGGCCTGCGGCTGTCCGAGCGCGACATGCACATCGCGGAGCGGGTGGTCAAGGAGATCAACGCCCGGCTGGGCTTCCTGCTCGACGTCGGCCTCGACTACCTGACGCTCGACCGCGCCGCCGGCACGCTGGCGGGTGGCGAGGCGCAGCGGATCCGGCTGGCGACCCAGATCGGCTCCGGCCTTGTCGGCGTGCTGTACGTGCTGGACGAGCCGTCCATCGGCCTGCACCAGCGGGACAACCAGCGCCTGCTGGAGACGCTGATCCGGCTGCGCGACATGGGCAACACGCTGATCGTCGTCGAGCACGACGAGGACACGATCGCCGCCGCGGACTGGGTGGTCGACATCGGCCCCGGCGCGGGCGAGCACGGCGGCCAGGTCGTCGTGTCCGGCACCGTGCAGGACCTGCTCGCCAGCGAGGAGTCGCTGACCGGCGCGTACCTGTCGGGCCGCAAGGCGATCATCGTGCCGGAGATCCGGCGCCCGCGGGACAAGAAGCGGCAGCTCGTCGTGAAGGGCGCCCGTGAGCACAACCTGAAGGGGGTGGACGTCGAGTTCCCGCTCGGCGTCTTCACCGCGGTCACCGGCGTCTCGGGGTCCGGCAAGTCGACGCTGGTCAACGACATCCTCTACGCCGCGCTGGCCAAGGAGCTGAACGGCGCGAAGACCGTGCCCGGACGGCACTCCCGGGTCGTCGGCACCGACCTGGTGGACAAGGTCGTCCACGTCGACCAGTCGCCGATCGGCCGCACGCCGAGGTCCAATCCGGCCACGTACACGGGCGTCTTCGACCACGTGCGCAAGCTGTTCGCGGCCACGACCGAGGCGAAGGTCCGCGGTTACCTGCAGGGCCGGTTCAGCTTCAACGTCAAGGGCGGGCGCTGCGAGGCGTGCTCCGGCGACGGCACCATCAAGATCGAGATGAACTTCCTGCCGGACGTCTACGTCCCCTGTGAGGTCTGCCACGGCGCCCGGTACAACCGGGAGACGCTGGAGGTCCACTACAAGGGCAAGACGATCGCCGAGGTCCTCGACATGCCGATCGAGGAGGCACTGGAGTTCTTCGAGGCGATCCCCGCCATCCGCCGCCACCTGCAGACCCTCAACGACGTCGGTCTCGGTTATGTACGGCTGGGCCAGCCCGCGACCACGCTGTCCGGCGGCGAGGCGCAGCGGGTGAAGCTCGCCTCCGAGCTGCAGCGGCGCTCGACCGGCCGCACGGTGTACGTGCTGGACGAGCCCACCACCGGCCTGCACTTCGAGGACATCAGGCGGCTTCTCGGCGTGCTCAACCGGCTCGTGGACGCCGGCAACACGGTGATCGTGATCGAGCACAACCTCGACGTCATCAAGACCGCCGACTGGATCGTCGACATGGGGCCCGAGGGCGGGTCCGGCGGCGGCAGGGTCATCGCCGCCGGCACGCCCGAGGAGGTCGCCCGGGTCGAGGAGAGCCACACCGGCGCGTTCCTCCGCAAGATCCTGGGCGTATGAGTATTCGTCTCATGATTTCTCCCTACTGTTCTCCTTCCGACCGCATCACTCTGAACCGGCCACGGGGTGATGGCCGTACCTGAGGACACACAGGGTGACGCGTCGCGCAGGGGAAGGACCCGGGGCCGTGGACGTCCCGGGCCGCCGCATCAGGGAAGGATGAGCATGACGGATACGACACGCCGGACCGTGATCTTCGGCGCCGGAGGCGCCGGGCTGGCCGTGGCGCTGAGCGCGTGCGGCGCCTCCGACGGGGACGACACGACGGCGTCGGCGGGCCAGGACGGGTCCCAGAGCGACCAGTCTCAGGCGGCACAGGGCGGGGGCGAGCTCGCGAAGACCGCCGACATTCCCGAGGGCGGCGGCAAGGTCTTCAAGGACAAGGACGTCGTCGTCACGCAGCCGGCGTCCGGCGAGTTCAAGGCGTTCAGCGCGACCTGCACCCACCAGGGCTGCCCGGTCGCCAGCGTCTCGAACAACGAGATCGTCTGCCCGTGTCACGGCAGCAAGTTCAGCGCCAAGGACGGCTCCGTGACCAACGGCCCGGCGACCAAGCCGCTCGCCGAGAAGAAGATCACGGTGAGCGGCGACAGCATCACCCTCGCCTGACGGGGAGCTGCCGGGCCTGCTGTTCTGGCAGGCCCGGCGCCTCGGCCGAGCGGGACGGCCTGCAGCGGCGGTCGCTCGCCCGCGCGCGGGCGACACGATCGTCGTGCACACGCTCGATCGCCTTGGCCGCACGCCTTGGCCGCACGCCTTGGCCGCAACTTGCGCGAGGTCCTCAACTCGTGCAGGAACCGGCCGACCGCGGCCTGAACATCACGCCGGCGGCCGGGCGAGTTTGGCGGCCACGGCGTCGAGGACCCAGTCCAGGCCGGTCGCGAAGGACACCTCGGCATCCACCTCCGTGCCGTCGTGCACGAACCTGGCCAGCGCCGGGAAGCGGCCCGTGGCCAGCATCCTCATCACATGCGGTCCGGAGGCGCGCTGCCAGTCGCGCTCGGACAGGCCCGTGGCACGCTCGGCCCGCAGGTTCGCGATCTCGCGCCTGATCGCGCCGGTGAAGTAGGCGCTGACGGTCTCCACAGCACGCATGACGGTCTCGAGGTCGGCGAGGCCGTCGAAGGCGGCCAGCGTGGCCTCGGTCACGGCGAGGGCGTTCGGGCCCAGGGCCGGACGGCCGCCGAGCAGGTCGGCCAGCCATTCGTGACGGCGGGTGGCCTGCCTGGTGCGGTGGGCGAGGACGCGCAGCACCTCCCGCCAGTCGCCGGGCTGCTCCTCGGGGAGGATCTCGGCGTACACCTCGTCCACCATGAGGTCGAACAGCTCCTCCTTGGTGGAGATGTATCCGTACAGCCGCATCGGGCCGACGTCCAGCCGGGCGGCGACCTTGCGCAACGACACCGCCTCCAGCCCGCCCTCGTCGGCCAGCGCGATGGCGGCGGCGACGATTCGCTCCCGATCGAGCGGTGCTGGGCGAGCCGGCGGCTCCGGCCGGTCCCACACAGTCATGCATGCATCGTACTGGTTGCGATACACCGTCTTAGAAAAATACAGTGTATAGATATGAGACATCGTATCGCCGTGATCGGGGGCGGCCCCGCCGGCCTTACCTTCGCGCGCGTCCTGCACCGCCACGATCACCCTGTCACCGTCCTCGAACGCGATCCCGCCCCCGACGCCCGTCCCCCGGGCGGCGCGCTGGACCTGCACGAAAAGCTGGGCCAGCTCGCGCTGGGCAAGGCGGGGCTGCTGGCGGAGTTCCAGGCGCTGTCCCGCCCCGAGGGGCAGGCCATGCGCATCCTGGACCCGGACGGGACCGTCCTCCGCGACTGGCGACCCCGTGCGGATGACCGGGCCAATCCCGAGATCGACCGTGGACAACTCCGTGACCTGCTGCTCGGCCCCCTGGACGTTCAGTGGGGGCGGAGTGTGACCGAGGTGGTGCCGGGGACCCGGGACGGCGTGCTGGTCCGTTTCGCGGACGGGCGACAGGAGACGTTCGATCTTGTGGTCGGCGCGGACGGCGCCTGGTCCCGGGTTCGCCCGGCAGTCTCGTCCGCGACGCCGCACTACACCGGCGTCACCGCGGTCGAGACCTCCCTGGACGACGTCGACACCCGCCACCCCGACCTCGCCCGGCTGATCGGCGACGGTGCCATGGCTGTGTACGGCGTGAACCGCAATCTCGTCGCCCAGCGCAACAGCGGCGGCCACGTCAAGGTGTACGCCCAGTTCCGCGCGCCGCGGGACTGGCACACGAACCTGGACCGGCATATGGGCCTGAACCGGCGTGCGGGCCTGGACGCAGGACTGGATCTCGCCGACGTCGAGGCCGTGCGATCAAGCCTGCTGGCCCTGTTCGACGGCTGGGCCGCTCCCGTCCTCGACCTCCTCCGCCACGGCACCGCTTTCGTCCACCGCCCCCTCTATGTCCTGCCCGTGCCCCACACCTGGACCCACGTCCCCGGGGTGACGCTGCTGGGCGACGCCGCCCACCTGATGCCTCCATTGGGAGTGGGCGCGAACCTCGCGATGCTGGAAGGCGCCGAACTCGCCGAGTCCGTCGTCGCCGCCCCCGGCCCTGGCGATCTGGACGAGGCCGTCCTCGCTTTCGAGGAGCAGATGTGGGCACGGGCCGGCAGGTGGGCGAAGATCACGATGGCCGGTCTGGAACGGCTCGTGAGCCCGGACCCCACCCAAGCCCTCGCCCTCTTCGAGGAAGTCCAGCCATCCTGATCTGTCAAGCGCGGCAGCACCGGCAGCCGCTCGCCACGGCTTCACGGGGCAGCGCGGCACCGCCGCGGTTCCTTCCGGAAGATCCACCGCCCGCCGCCTGCTGCTGAACGGGGGCACCTGCACCAGCGGATCGGCGTACGGGTTCCGTTCCCTGGCCGGTCCACGGCAGGGTTCTCGCTCCCCACGTCTTTGATCTACAGCGTAAAGGCCAGTTCGTCTTCCATCGCCGTCAGGGCGACGGGAATGTCGGCGGGGGCCAGTAGTCTTTGGGTGTGGCGGATCCGGCAACCTATCGACCGGCGCCCGGTTCGATTCCTGAGTCGCCAGGCGTCTATCGCTTCCGCGACCCGGGCGGCCGGGTGATCTATGTGGGCAAGGCGAAGAGCCTGCGGCAGCGGCTCAACTCGTACTTCGCGGACTTCGCCGGCCTGCACCCGCGGACGCAGACCATGCTGACGACCGCGGCGTCCGTGGACTGGACGGTGGTCGGCACCGAGGTCGAGGCGCTCCAGCTCGAATACTCCTGGATCAAGGAGTTCGACCCCCGGTTCAACGTCAAGTACCGCGACGACAAGTCGTACCCGTACCTGGCCGTGACGATGGGGGAGGACTTCCCCCGGGTGCAGGTGATGCGCGGGGCCAAGAGGAAGGGAACCCGCTACTTCGGCCCCTACTCGCACGCCTGGGCCATCCGGGAGACCGTCGACCTGCTGCTGCGCGTCTTCCCCGTACGGACGTGCTCGGCGGGGGTCTTCAAGCGGGCGGGCCAGATCGGACGTCCTTGCCTGCTGGGATACATCGACAAGTGCTCCGCGCCCTGCGTCGGCCGGGTCACCCCCGAGGAGCACCGCGCCCTCGCCGAGGACTTCTGCGACTTCATGGCCGGCAACACCGGCCGCTTCATCAAGCGGCTGGAGCGCGAGATGCGCGAGGCCGCGGCCGTGGAGGAGTACGAGCGGGCCGCGCGGCTGCGCGACGACATCCAGGCGCTGCAACGGGCCCTCGAGAAGCAGACGGTCGTGCTCGGCGACGGCACCGACTGCGACGTGATCGCCCTCGCCGAGGACCCGCTCGAGGCGGCGGTCCAGGTCTTCTACGTGCGCGGCGGCCGGATCCGCGGGCAGCGCGGCTGGGTGGTCGACAAGGTCGAGGAGGCCACTCCCGGCGAGCTGGTGGAGCAGTTCCTGCTCCAGATGTACGGCGAGGCCGCGATCCCTCGCGAGATCCTCGTGCCGGCGCAGCCCCCGGACGAGGCCGCGCTGATCGAGCTGCTGAGCGAGCAGCGAGGTTCCCGCGTCGACCTGCGCGTTCCCCAGCGCGGCGACAAGAAGAGCCTCATGGAGACCGTGGAGCGCAACGCCAAGGAGTCGCTCGCCCAGCACAAGCTGCGCCGCGCGAGCGACCTGACCACGCGCAGCCGGGCCTTGCAGGAGATCGCGGACGCCCTCGACCTCGACCAGGCGCCGCTGCGCATCGAGTGTTACGACGTGTCGCACATCCAGGGCGAGAACGTCGTGGCCTCGATGGTGGTCTTCGAGGACGGCCTGGCCCGCAAGAGCGAATACCGCCGCTTCTCCATCAGGACCGCGGAAGGCGACGTCGCCTCGATATACGAGGTCATCTGCCGGCGGTTCAAGCGCTACCTGGAGGAGCGGGCGGCGACGGGCGAGCTGGACGCGGGGACGGACGACGCGGCAGCGCACGACGGAGCGGCGCACGACGGGGCGGCGCACGACGCCGACGGGTACGACGCGGACGGGTACGACGCGGTCGGCCGCGGCGGCGCGGGGACTCCGATCGACCCGGAGACCGGCCGCCCCCGCAAGTTCGCCTACCCGCCCAACCTGGTGGTGGTGGACGGCGGCCCGGCGCAGGCGGCGGCCGCCCAGCGCGCCCTGGACGAGCTCGGGATCGACGACATCGCGGTGTGCGGGCTGGCCAAGCGGCTGGAGGAGGTCTGGTTGCCCGGCGACGACCAGCCGGTGATCCTGCCGCGCAGCAGCGAGGGCCTCTACCTGTTACAGCGCGTCCGCGACGAAGCACACAGGTTCGCCATCACCTACCATCGGACGAAGAGGTCGAAATCGCTCAAGGAGAGCGCGCTCGACCACGTGCCGGGCCTGGGCCCGGCACGCCGTCAGGCCCTTCTGCGGCACTTCGGCTCGGTGAAGCGGCTGCGGGAGGCGAGCGCGGAGGAGATCCGCGAGGTCCCCGGCATCGGCCGTGCGACCGCCGAGGCCATCGTCGCGGCGCTGCGCGGTGAGAGCCCGTCCCCCGCGGGGCAGGGGTCGTGAGGTGCCCGCGCGAGCACCGCGGCATGTCCCGCCCCGGGGAGGGCGCCGTGGGAGTCGCCCGGCGTGGCGGTGGCGTGATCAGGTGAAGAGGTGTCATGCTCCGGCACCAGAGGGTCCCTCCCATGGGGAGCGGGCCCGGTCCCCGCGGGGCGGGTCGGCCATCCCGGCGTGGGCGGCGGACGGCGACGGGGCTGACGTTGGGCGAGCTGACATGGGCGGCAAGGCGGTGAGCGGGCGATGAGCACGACTGAGCCGGCATTCGTGGTGATCACCGGAATGTCGGGGGCGGGGCGCAGCACCGCCGCGAAGGCTCTGGAGGACCTCGGCTGGTTCGTGATCGACAACTTGCCGCCGGGGCTGCTGTCCTCGCTCGCCGAGGAGGCGGGCCGGGTGAACATGGCGACCGACCGCGTCGCGGCCGTGGTCGACGTGCGCAGCCTCGCCTTCACCACCGACCTGAACGCGGCGATCGAGGAACTCGACGGGCGCGGCGTCGGCGTCCGGGTGGTGTTCCTTGAGGCGAGCGACGAGGAACTGGTCCGCAGGTTCGAGAACGTCCGGCGTCCCCACCCCCTCCAGGGCGACGGGCGGCTCGTCGACGGGATCGACCGCGAGCGCGGCATCCTGCGCGAGGTCCGCGCCAACGCCGACCTCGTCATCGACACGTCCCTGCTGAACGTGCACGAGCTGCGCAAGAAGATCGTGTCGTTCTTCGGCGGCGAGGACCGGCCGGGTCTCAAGGTCAACGTCGTCTCCTTCGGCTACAAGTACGGCCTGCCGGTCGACGCCGACCTCGTCGTGGACTGCCGGTTCCTGCCCAACCCCCACTGGGTGCCGGAACTGCGGCCCATGAACGGGCTCGACGCGCCCGTGCGCGACTACGTGCTCAGCCAGCCCGGGGCCAAGGAGTTCCTCGACGGATACGAGGAGGTCTTCGGCGTCGTGGCCGCCGGATACACGCGCGAGGGCAAGGGCTACGCCACCCTCGCCGTGGGCTGCACCGGAGGCAAGCACCGCAGCGTCGCGATGGCCGAGCAACTCGGCGCCCGCCTGCGCGAGCGCGGCATGGACGTCCAGGTCAGCCACAGGGACACGGGCCGCGAGTGACGGCCCCCGCCCGGGCCGCCCGCGGGCCCGCGGGCGGAACCTCGTACGGCGAGCCCCGGCGGGCGCCGGGGCCGGGCCGATCAGCACGACATGAGCGCCACGGCTCCGCAGAGCGGTGCTCGTGGCGAGGCGAGGAGGACGATGAAGGACCCCGCCCCCGAACCCGCGGACCCCTCCGTCCCCGATCATCCCCGGAAGTCCCCAACCCCCGGCAGCCCGATGCTTCCCCCGCACCCCGCGACCGCCGCGAGCGGCCCGAAGGTCGTCGCGCTCGGCGGCGGCCACGGCCTGTACGCCTCCCTGTCGGCCCTCAGGACCGTCACGGACGACCTGACGGCCGTGGTGACGGTCGCCGACGACGGCGGCTCCAGCGGGCGCCTCAGGCGCGAACTGGGGGTCCTGCCGCCCGGTGACCTGCGGATGGCGCTCGCGGCCCTGTGCGGTGACGACGAGTGGGGCCAGACCTGGAGCGAGGTCGTCCAGCACCGTTTCAGAAGCGAGGGCGAACTGCACGGCCATGCCGTCGGCAACCTCCTCATCGTCGCACTCTGGGAGCTGCTGGAGGACCCCGTCGTCGGCCTGGAGTGGGTGGGCCGGCTGCTCGGCGCGCACGGCCGGGTGCTGCCCATGGCCTCGGTGCCGCTCGACATCCAGGCGGAGGTCGAGCTGGACGGGACGATCACGACGGTGCGCGGGCAGGTCGCCTGCGCGCTGACGCCCGGGCTGGTGCGCTCGATCTCGCTGCTGCCGTCCGACCCGCCCGCCTGCCCCCAGGCGATCGAGGCGATCGAGACGGCCGACTGGGTGGTGTTCGGGCCGGGCTCGTGGTTCACCAGCGTGCTGCCGCATCTCAAGGTGCCCGAGCTCGCCCGGGCGCTGCACGAGACGAGCGCCAGGCGGCTGGTGATCCTCAACCTCGCGCCGCAGGCGGGGGAGACCGACGGCTTCTCGCCGGAACGGCACCTGGAGGTGCTCAGGGAGCACGCCCCCGCGCTGGTCGTCGACGCGGTGATCGCGGACGGCGGTGTGGTCGCGGACCCGAGGGCGCTGGAGAAGGCGGCCTGGTCGATGGGCGGCCGAGTCGTTTTGGCCGATGTGGCCGCCTCTGACGGATCTGCACGGCACGACGGACCACGTCTTGCCGCTGTCCTGGATGAGATTTTCCGTGAGAAGCGGTGATTGCGTGCTCGCAAGGTGCGAGAGACTGACGGGCAGAGTCTGTCTGGGGGAGGACACGAGCTGATGGCCATGACGGGTGTGGTGAAAGACGAGCTGAGCCGCCTTCCGGTGCTCAAGCCCTGCTGCCGCAAGGCGGAGGTCTCGACGCTGCTGCGGTTCGCCAGCGGGCTGCACCTGGTGGGCGGGCGCATCGTGATCGAGGCCGAGCTCGACACCAACGCCACCGCCCGCAGGCTGATCAAGGACATCGGCGAGGTCTTCGGCCACAAGGCCGAGGTGCTGGTCCTGGCCCCCGCGGGACTGCGCAAGGGCTCGCGCTACGTCGTGCGCGTCTACAAGGACGGCGAGGCGCTGGCCCGGCAGACCGGCCTGATCGACAACCACGGGCGTCCGGTGCGGGGGCTGCCCCGGCAGGTCGTCTCCGGGGCCACCTGCGACGCCGAGGCGGCCTGGCGGGGCGCGTTCCTCGCGCACGGCTCGCTGACCGAGCCCGGCCGGTCGATGTCACTGGAGGTGACCTGTCCCGGGCCGGAGGCGGCGCTGGCCCTGGTCGGCTCGGCCAGGCGGCTCAAGATCCACGCCAAGGCCCGCGAGGTGCGCGGCGTCGACCGCGTGGTCGTGCGCGACGGCGACGCGATCAGCGCGCTGCTGACCCGGCTCGGCGCCCACGACAGCGTGCTGGCCTGGGAGGAGCGGCGGATGCGCCGCGAGGTGCGGGCCACCGCCAACCGCCTGGCCAACTTCGACGACGCCAACCTGCGCAGGTCGGCCAGGGCGGCCGTCGCCGCCGGGGCGCGGGTGCAGCGGGCGCTGGAGATCCTCGGTGACGACGCCCCCGAGCACCTGGTGATCGCCGGCCGGCTGCGGGTCGAGCACAAGCAGGCGTCCCTGGAGGAACTCGGCCAGATCGCCGACCCGCCGCTGACCAAGGACGCCATCGCCGGGCGCATCCGGCGCCTGCTCGCGATGGCCGACAAGCGCGCCCAGGACCTCGGCATCGCCAACACCGAGGCCAACCTCACCGCCGACATGCTGGCGCAGTAGCGACGCCTTCGACGTTCCTTCCCCGGGTCCGTCTCGGCCGCCGGGACGGTCCGCCATGCCGCCCTCGCGCCGTCCGGCCGGGCGTCCGCTGGCGCCCGGGCGAGGGCCGCGCGGAAGGGGTGGGTCGGGGTCGCCGTCGTGCGGAAAGGGCCCGCTCACCGGCTCGTCCGGCCTGACACGCCGTCAAAGCGTGGCCCGGTGGTCTACACCAATTTGGGTCCGATAAGGTCTGTCATTGAGGTTTAACACAGCCCTGGCGCCGGTACTCCGGCGCACGACGTACGAGGAGATCGGATCCGTGAGCATCCGCGTAGGCGTCAACGGCTTCGGCCGTATCGGCCGCAACTTCTGGCGCGCTGTGGCGGCCAGCGGCAAGGACATCGAGGTCGTCGCCGTCAACGACCTCACCGACAACGCCACGCTGGCCCACCTGCTGAAGTACGACAGCATCCTGGGCCGCCTGCCGTACGAGGTGAAGGCCTCGGCGGACGAGATCACCGTTGACGGCAAGGCGATCAAGGCGTTCGCCGAGCGCGACCCCGCCAAGCTGCCCTGGGGCGACCTCGGCGTGGACGTCGTCGTCGAGTCGACCGGTCTGTTCACCGACGCCACCAAGGCCAAGGTGCACGCCGACAACGGCGCGAAGAAGGTCATCATCTCCGCTCCGGCGAAGAACGAAGACGTGACGATCGTCATGGGCGTGAACCACGACAAGTACGACCCGGCCGCTCACACGATCATCTCCAACGCCTCCTGCACCACCAACTGCCTGGCCCCGATGGCCAAGGTCATCAACGACACCTTCGGCATCGAGAAGGGTCTGATGACCACCATCCACGCCTACACGCAGGACCAGAACCTGCAGGACGGCCCGCACAAGGACCTGCGCCGCGCCCGCGCCGCCGCGCTGAACATCGTCCCGACCTCCACCGGTGCCGCCAAGGCCATCGGCCTGGTCCTGCCGGAGCTGAAGGGCAAGCTCGACGGCTACGCGCTGCGCGTGCCGATCCCGACGGGCTCGGCCACCGACCTCACGGTCGAGGTCGGCCGCGAGACCACCGTCGAGGAGGTCAACGCCGCGCTCAAGGCCGCCGCCGAGGGCCCGCTGAAGGGCTACCTCAGCTACACCGAGGACGAGATCGTCTCCAGCGACATCGTCACCGACCCGTCGTCCTGCATCTTCGACGCCGGCCTCACCAAGGTCATCGGCAACCAGGTCAAGGTCGTCGGCTGGTACGACAACGAGTGGGGCTACTCCAACCGCCTCGTGGACCTCATCGAGTACGTGGGCGCCTCCCTCTGATGATCGGAATCGACGAGCTCGACGTGAAGGGCCGGCGCGTGTTCGTGCGCGCCGACCTCAACGTCCCCCTCGACGGGGAGACGATCACCGACGACGGCCGCATCCGGGCGTCGGTGCCGACGATCAGAAAGCTGATCGAGCGCGGCGCGAAGGTCGTCGTCGCCGCCCACCTCGGCCGCCCCAAGGGCTCCGTCACGCCGAAGTACTCGCTCGCCCCGGTCTCCCGGCGGCTGGCCGAGCTGCTCGGCGAGGACGTGGCGTTCGCCACCGACGTGGTCGGGGAGTCCGCGCAGAGCGTGGTGGCGGGCCTGCAGGACGGGCAGGTCGCCCTTCTGGAGAACCTGCGCTTCGAGCCGGGTGAGGAGTCCAAGGACGACGCGGTCAGGGGCGAGTTCGCCGACAAGCTGGCCGCCCTCGCCGAGCTCTACGTCGGCGACGGCTTCGGCGCGGTGCACCGCAAGCACGCCAGCGTCTACGACCTGCCCAAGCGGCTGCCGCACGCGGCGGGCGATCTGGTCCTCGCCGAGGTCGAGGTGCTGCGCAAGCTCACCGAGGACACGGCCAGGCCGTACGTCGTCGTGCTGGGCGGCGCGAAGGTCTCCGACAAGCTCGGCGTGATCGCGAACCTGCTGTCCAAGGTGGACCGCCTGCTCATCGGCGGCGGCATGGCCTACACGTTCCTGAAGTCGCAGGGCCACGAGGTGGGCAAGTCGCTGCTGCAGGAGGACCAGATCGACCAGGTCAAGGGTTTCCTCGACGAGGCGGCCTCCCGCGGGGTCGAGCTGGTGCTGCCGGTGGACGTGCTGGCCGCCACGGAGTTCGGCGCCGACGCGCCGTACGAGGTCGTGGACGCCACCGCGATCCCGGCCGACCGCGAGGGCCTGGACATCGGCCCCCGCACCCGGGAACTGTTCGCCTCGAAGCTGGCCGACGCCCAGACCGTGTTCTGGAACGGCCCGATGGGCGTCTTCGAGTTCGACGCGTTCTCCGGCGGCACCCGCGCGGTGGCCGAGGCGCTGGTGAGCTCCAAGGCGTTCACCGTGGTCGGCGGCGGCGACTCGGCGGCGGCCGTGCGCAGGCTCGGCCTGCCCGAGGACGGCTTCTCGCACATTTCCACCGGTGGCGGCGCGAGCCTCGAGTACCTCGAAGGCAAGACGCTGCCCGGACTCGCGGCGCTGGAGGAGTAGATGGCCCGCAAGCCGCTGTTCGCCGGCAACTGGAAGATGAACCTCAACCACCTCGAGGCCATCAACCTGGTGCAGAAGCTGGCGTTCACACTGACCGACCGCGACTACGACAAGGCGGACGTCGCGGTCATCCCGCCGTTCACCGACCTGCGCAGCGTGCAGACGCTCGTGGACGCCGACAAGCTCCGCATCGTCTACGGCGCCCAGGACCTGTCGGCGCAGGACTCCGGGGCGTACACCGGGGAGATCTCCGGGGCCATGCTGGGCAAGCTCGGCTGCACGTACGTGCTGGTGGGGCACTCGGAGCGGCGGCAGTACCACGGCGAGGACGAGGCGCTGTGCAACGCCAAGGTCAAGGCCGCCTACCGGCACTCGCTGACGCCCATCCTGTGCGTCGGCGAGGGGCTGCCGGTGCGCCAGGAGGGCCGCCACGTCGAGCACACGCTGGCGCAGCTCGACGGCGCTCTGGAGGGCGTGCCCGCCGAGCAGGCGAAGTCCATCGTGATCGCGTACGAGCCGGTCTGGGCGATCGGCACCGGTGAGGTCGCCACGCCGAAGGACGCCCAGGAGGTGTGCGGCGCCATCAGGACGCGACTCGCCGAGCTTTACGGTGCCGATGTGGCCTCTGTTGTCCGTATCCTTTACGGTGGCTCGGTGAAGTCGGACAACGTCGCCGGCATCATGGCGGAGGCCGACATCGACGGCGCCCTCGTGGGAGGGGCCAGCCTCGACGCGGGAGAATTCGCCAAGATCTGCCGATTTGGCGAGACCGCCGGCTAGCTGAGCCGTTTGGGGGGTGCGACTTGACATCAGGACGTACCCTCAAAGAACACAATTGAATCGTCACGCCGATGGCATCGTGCACAACGCGTCGTGCACGCCCGGACATAGGAACAGGTCTACGGTGACAATCGGAATCTCCATCGCCCTCATCCTGTCGAGCGCTCTGATGGTGCTGCTCGTCCTGCTCCACAAGGGCAAGGGCGGCGGCCTGTCCGACCTGTTCGGAGGCGGGTTCTCGTCCTCCTTCGGCGGTTCGTCGGTGGTGGAGCGTAACCTGGACCGTCTCACCATCATCACCGGCATCGTCTGGTTCGTCTGCATCATCGCGCTGGGCCTGCTGCTCAAGCCGTAGCGGACGGCCTCCGGCCACGCGTGACAGAGATTCACCTCCCCCCGTCCGCGGGGCGATCGAGCAAGGAGTTCATCGGTGGGTAGTGGCAACGCGATCCGTGGCAGCCGAGTCGGCGCCGGCCCCATGGGAGAGGCCGAACGCGGCGAGGCCGCCCCCCGTGTGCGGGTCTCGTTCTGGTGTGCGAACATGCACGAGACGCGCCCGAGCTTCGCCAGCGACGCGGCCGTCCCCGAGTTCTGGGACTGCCCGCGGTGCGGACTGCCGGCCGGGCAGGACCAGTCGAACCCGCCTGCTCCGCCGAAGAACGAGCCGTACAAGACGCACCTCGCGTATGTGAAGGAGCGCCGTAGCGACAAGGACGGCGCGCAGATCCTCGCCGAGGCGCTGGAGCGGCTGCGCTCCTCCTCCCGCCCGATCTACTGATCCGGACGCCCGATCTACTGATCCGGACGACAGTGCAGGCCCTTCCCGCTCAGGCGGGGAGGGCCTTCACGTATGCGCCGGCTCCCGGCCGGCGGAGCGGTACACGGCCGTGGCGATGTGGGCGAACGATCGGATCAGCGGGCTGGCGTCGGAGCTGTTCCAGGCCAGGACGAGGCGGCTGGGCGGCATGTCGGCCAGCGGCACCGACGTGAGCCCCTCGGGCAGCGCGTGGGCCGTCGGCGCCAGTCCGACCGTGCCGTTCCACAGAACGGCCTGCAGGCACTCGTGGACGGTGCGCACCACCGGGCCGTCCCTGAGCTCGCCGCCGGGCGTGACGGCGTTCCAGTAGGCGCGCCAGACGGGATCGGTGCCGTCGGGCAGCCGGAACCACGGGCGATCGGCGAGATCGTTCAGGTGCAGGGTCTCGCGGCGGGCGAGCGGGTCGTCGGCCCGCAGGACCACGCCCATGGGGTCGGAGCGCAGCAGGCAGGTGGTGATCCCGGTGTCGTCGAAGGGCGCCCTGGTGAGGGCGACGTCGACGAGCCCGGCCCGAAGGCCCGTGGTCGGGTCGGTGAAGTCGGCTTCACGGACGCGGACCTGGACTCCGGGGTGACGCCGGCGGAAGGCCGCGGCGAGCCGGGCTCCGGCCTGTTCGGCGCTGTCCGCGATCGTGCCGATGGTCAGGGTGGCGGCGCCGGCCGCCGCGGCGACCCGGGCGCGCACCCGCTCGGCCTGCTCCAGCAGCGCGCGTGCCTCGTCGTAGAGCGCGGCGCCGGCGGCGGTCAGCGTGACGCCGGTGGGCGACCGGTGCAGCAGGAGGGCGCCGAGGTCGGCCTCCAGTTGCCTGACGGCGCGGCTCAGCGGCGGCTGGGTCATGTGCAGGCGCGCCGCGGCCCGCCCGAAGTGGCGTTCCTCGGCGACCGCCACGAAATAGCGCAGCGAGCGTAGGTCCATCACCGGCGACGATACCGGCACGGTATCGGGCGTGCGCAACCGGTGTTGGACGCGGCAGAGGATCCCGTAATGGACTGGAGCTGCCCTTTTTCAGGCTTTCCAGAGGATTGGATGCGATGTCCGAATACACGCTGCCCGAGCCCGTCGTGCGGATCGAGGAGGTGCGGGAGCTCGCCCGCGACCTGGTGGTGATCCCCAATCGCCGGGTGCAACTGGTGCCCAACGTCGGCGTCATCGGCGGCACCCATTCCGTGCTGGTCGTCGAGACCGGAATGGGCCCGCGAAACGCCGAGACCGTGCTCGGGTTCGCGGCGGAGTACGCGGCGGGCCGCAGGCTCTACCTGACCACGACGCACTTCCACCCCGAGCACGCGTTCGGGGCGCAGGTGTTCGCCGGGGAGGCGACATTCCTGGTGAACCGGGCGCAGGCCGAGGACCTGGCCGCGAAGGGCGCCGCCTACCTCGACATGTTCAGGGGACTCGGCGAACCGGTCGCCCGGCAGCTGGAGGGCGTCGAGATCGCCACCCCGGACGTCGTCTACGACGACGCGTACGACCTCGACCTGGGCGGCCGGGTGGTGCGGCTGCGGGCCGCCGGTCGGGCGCACAGCCGGGGCGACCAGGTGATCACGGTCCCTGACGCCGGGGTGATGTTCACCGGCGATCTCGTGGAGGCCGGGCAGTTCGCCATCTTCCCGTGGTTCCCGCCGCACGACACCGACGTGTCCGGCACCCGCTGGATCGCCGTGATGCGGCGGCTGGCCGATGCGTCGCCGCGGGTGGTGGTGCCCGGCCACGGAGACGTCGGCGGCCCGCGGCTGCTCGCCGACGTCCGCGACTACCTCGAACTGCTGCGTGACGAGACCTGGGCGCGCCGGGACTCGGCCGTGAGCGAGCAGACGATCGTCGAGGAGGTCAGAGCGCTCATGATCGAGCGGCACCCGGAGTGGGCCGGCCGGGAGTGGATCGAGAAGGGCGTCGGCTGCCTGTGCGCCGAACACCCCGCATGACGCGGGCGGCCGGCCCGCCTGAGGTTCACGCGGAGGCGCTCGCCCCGGTCACCCGCCGTGCACCGGCTCGCCGTCGAGGAACGTCATGACGACCTTGGTGGTCCAGATGTCCTTCGGGTCGAGCGCGAAGGGGTCGCGGTCGAGCACGACGAGGTCGGCGGGGCGGCCCTCCTCGATCACCCCGGCGGGGGAGCGGTTGATCCAGGCCGATCCCTCGGTGTAGGCCGTCAGGATCGTCCGCAGGTCGAGGCTCTGCTCGGGCAGGAAGGGAGTCTGCGCCGTGGGGTACGTCGCGTGGACCGAACTGCCCGGCTCGGTGCGGTTGACCGCCACGTGCATGGCCTCCAGGGGGTTGGCCGAGGAGACCGGCCAGTCCGAGCCCCCGGCGAAGCGGGTGCCGTGCCGTACGAGGTCGGCGAAGGGGTACTGCCAGGAGGCGCGCTCCTCGCCGAGGTAGGGGATGCACAGCTCGTCCATCTGCAGGTGGTGGGTCGCCCACAGCGCCTGCAGGTTGGCCGTGACCCCGAGCTCGGCGAAGCGCGGCACGTCCTGCGGCGTGATGATCTGCACGTGCGCGATGTGGTGCCGGTTGGCGGGGTCGGTGCCGGTCAGCGCGTCGAGCGCCTCGCGCACGGCCCGCTCGCCGATGGCGTGGAAATGCACCTGGAAGCCCAGCGCGTCGAGCTCCTTGACGTACCCGCCGAGCAGCACAGGGTCGATGTACGACAGGCCGGTGCCGCCGCAGCGGCAGTAGGGCTCGATGACGGCGGCGGTGAAGTTCTCGGGGATGCCGTCCTGCATGATCTTGATGGAGGTCGCCCGGAACCGGTCCAGACCCTCAGCCATCGCACGCCGCTCGACCAGGCCGGGGATCTGCTCGGCGCCGCGGGTGCGGTCCCACCACAGGGCGCCGACCACGCGCGCCTTCAGCCGTCCTGAGGAGGCCGCGGCGAGGTAGGTGGGCAGCTGGTCGTCCGACCCGGCGTACGACCCGACGATGGCGTCCTGCCAGCCGGTGATGCCCAGCGAGAACAGGTGGGCCTGCGCGTCCATCAGAGCGGCGTCGACGTCGGCCGGGGTCGGGCGCGGGGTGAGCAGGCCGACCAGGTCCATGGCGCCCTCGTGCAGCACGCCGCTCGGCGTGCCGTCCGGGTCGCGCTCGATGCGGCCGTCCGCGGGGTCGGGGGTGTCCTTCGTGATCCCGGCGAGCTCGAGCGCCCGCGTGTTCACCCAGGCGGCATGGTGGTCGCGCTGCACGAAGTACGCCGGCCGGTCGAGGAAGTCGATCTGGGACCGGTGGGGGAGGCCGCCGGGGAAGGCCGACATGTCCCAGCCGCCGCCGTCGATCCACTCCTTGTCCGGATTTTTCGCAGCATAGTCGGCGATTCTGGCCGTGTAGGCGTCGAGCCCGTACACCTCGGACAGCTCGCACTTGGCCCGCTCCAGCCCGGCCTGCACCGGGTGGACGTGGGCGTCGGTGAATCCCGGGGTCAGCAGGCCGCCGCCGAGGTCCACCGGCTCGGCGTTCGGCGCCAGCCGTACGAGGTCGGACTCGGCGCCGACGGCGGCGATCACGCCGTCGCGGACGAGGACCGCCTCGGCGAAGCCGCCGGGGACGAAGACGCGGCCGCCGCGGAACAGAAGGGAGGAGCTCACGTGATGCCTTTCAGTGCCCGGTGATCTTGTCGGCGATCCTCGCCAGTACCGACGTCCTGGTCATGCCCCTGCTCTCGCGGGCGTCGGCCAGGCGGTAGAGACGGTACATCGAGTGGACGCCGAGCCAGCGCAGCGGTTCGGGCTCCCAAGAGCGCACTCGGCGGTCCACCCACGGCATCCGGGTCAGGTCGGACTCGCGGCGCAGCACCAGGTCGCACAGCGTGCGCCCGGCGAGGTTGGTGGTGGTCACGCCGTGGCCCGTGTAACCGCCCGCCCAGCCGAGGCCGGTCGCGGGGTCCAGGTGGACGGCCGAGCACCAGTCGCGCGGCACGCCGAGCACGCCCGACCAGGCGTGCTCCACCCGCGACCCGGCGACCGCGGGGAAGAACGCGACCAGCAGCTCCCACAACGCGTCCACGGTCCAGGCGTGCGTGTGGCCCCGCTCGTCGATCCTCGATCCGTACAGGTAGGGCCTGCCGCGCCCGCCGAAGGCGATGCGGTCGTCGGCCGTCCGCTGGGCGTACATGTAGTAATGCGCCATGTCGCCGAGCAGTTCGCGGCCCTGCCAGCCGATCTCCGCCCAGACCTGCTCGGGCAGCGGCTCGGTGACGATCATGGAGCTGTTCATCGGCAGCCAGTCGCGGTGGTGACCGGCGATGGTGGCGGTGAACCCCTCGGTGCAGCGCAGCACGTGGTCCGCCCGCACGGTCCCGTACGGCGTGACCGCCCGGCCCGGCGCGATCTCGGTGACGGGGGTCCGCTCGTAGATCTCGACGCCCAGGTCCCGTACCGCCCGCGCCAGGCCGCGGACGAGCTTGGCCGGCTGGATCCTGGCGCAGTGCGGGCTCCAGGTGGCTCCGGTGGCGCCCGCCACGCGCAACCGGTCGTTCATCTCGTCGGTGGTCAGCAGCCGGACGTCGTCGGCGTCCCAGCCCCAGCCGCGCTGGCCCGTCAGCTCCTCGCGCAGCCGCAGGCCCTGCGCCGGGCCGCGGGCGACGGTGAGCAGGCCGCCCTTGACGATGTCCGCGTCGATGCCCTCCTCCCGGGCGACGCGGATGACCTCGTCGATGGCCTCGAACATCGCGCGCTGCAGCCGCCGGGCCCCGTCCGGGCCGTGGGTCTTGGCGTACCGCTCGGGTGAGCCGGCCAGTGCGCCGGTCAGCCAGCCGCCGTTGCGGCCCGACGCCCCGAAGCCCGCGAACTCCTTCTCCAGCACGACGACCCGCAGCGACGGGTCGGACTTCTTCAGGTAGTAGGCGGTCCACAGTCCCGTGTAGCCCGCGCCGACCACGGCCACGTCGGCCTGCAGGTCGCCGCCGAGCGGCTCTCCGGGCGCGGGCACTCCCAGCGACCGGTACCAGAAGGACACCTCACCGTTGACGAATCCGGGGGACAGGGGAGCGGTCATGGTGCACATCCTGCTATATCCGTGCTCATCTCGCCATTCGGCGACGGATGTCGTGGAGATCCGTGGAGACACATGCGGATAACCGTAGTCGTAACATGATCCATCGGAAGGAAACGATCGGCTCACCGCTGTGTAGCAAACGTGTAACAACCCTCCGGCAGGCTGAAGACCAGCGCAACGGAGGGAGCGGATACCCATGGGGTTCTTCCGGATTCGTACGACCGTGGACGAGCGGCCCGGGCGGCTGGCGTCGCTGGCGACCGCCCTGGCAGACAAGGGCGGCAACATCCTGGGCCTGTCGGTGCAGCCCGACACGGACGGCACGGTCGACGAGTTCGTCACGGACATCCCCGCCTCCCCCGAGGCCGTACGCGAGGCGCTGGAGGCCGCGGGCGGGAGGCGGGTGCGGATCGTACCCGCCACCGCGCACGAACTGACCGACGAGCCGACGCGTACGCTGCTGCTCGCCGCCCGGCTGCGCTCGGCTCCGTGGCGCCTGCCGGAGATCCTCGGCGAGCTGCTGCGCGCCGACGACGCCCGCTGGGTGTACGGCGCGACCGCCGTACGCTCGCGGAACGAGGACGGCGAGCGGGACGAGGGGGAGGCGCCGGAGCTGCCCGACCCGACCCTGCTGGTGGTGCCCGTGGCGCCGCGACGGTCGATCCGGCTGCGCCGCTCCGGGCTCCCGTTCACCCTGACCGAGGCGGCCCGTGCCGCCGCGATGGTGAGGCTGGCGCAGCCGCCGGCCGAACCGTCCGCGGCCGAGGGGCCGGTGCGGCTCGCCGACGGCGCGGAGGTGCAGGTCAAGCCGCTGACCTCGCTCTACCGCGAGGCGCTGCGCGACCTGCACGAGCGCTGCTCACCCGAGACGCGCAGGTTCCGCTACTTCACCGCCAACCCCACCCTGCCGCCGCGCACGTTCGACCGGCTGTGCGACCGGGGCCGCGGCCAGTCGCTCGTCGCGGGGCACGACGGCCAGGTCGTCGCGCTCGCGTCGCTGATGTTCACCCCAGACCCCGGCATAGCGGAGATCGCCTTCCTCGTGGAGGACCGCTGGCAGGGCCGGGGGCTCGGCACCCACCTCGCACGCATGCTCCTCGCCCAGGCCAGGGACCTCGGCTTCGCCGAGGTGCGGGCGACCCTCCTGTACGACAACACGCGCATGCGCAGGCTGCTCGGCTCCCTCGGCGCGACGCTCACCCACACCGAGGATCCCGGTGTGATGGAGGCGCGGATCGCCGTGGGCGTGATGGCGACGGCTTCCCCGAGCTGACGCCCTCACGGGTGATCCTCCTGGTCCGGTGTAGCTCAGGGCACCGGACCAGGACGGATCGCCGCGATTCGTCACCGCCGCCCGCCGAACTCCCAGTCGTGCACCTCGATGTCGGCGTACCGGTTGCGGGTCAGGACGGCGCGTGCCGCGTCCGGGTCCGGCGCCCGGACCAGCACCGCCGTACCCAGCCAGGTGGCGCCGTCGTCGGACAGCAGAGGTCCGTACGCGATCAGCTCGTCCCGGCCGGGCGGCGGGACGAGGTCGGCGGCCTCCCCGGAGCCCAGGCCCAGCACCAGATATCGGTTGCCGCCGTCCCTGCCGCCGGGGAAATCCCCCATGGTGCGCCCCAGTACGTTGCGCCATCGCCGTACCATCACGTCCCGATACACACCGGCCTGGTAGTTGGGCTCGTCCAAGGCGAACGCACGCGCCGTGGCGGGATCCGGTAAGTCCACGATGTGCACACTGCCGGTGGCGATGTCGGTGACGCGGTCGAAGGTCGGGCCGCGGGCGATCATCTCCGCGGCGTACCGGTCCATGTAGGACCAGTGCTTTTCCACCAGTTCGTCGCGCAGCGCCCCCGAGCCGGGCCGATCGCGGTGATAACAGAAGAACTCCATGCGGAGAGTTCCTAGCATGGTGGAACGCCACGGGGAACTCAGGTACAGGTGGTCTGTGGACTTCGACGAGGCGGCCGACCGGCTCTACGGCATGGTGCCCGAGGAGTTCACCTCGGCCCGCGACGCGCTGGCCAAGGAGGCGAAGGCGGCCGGCGACGCCGCGCTGGCCAAGCGGATCAAGGCACTGCGCAAGCCCACCGTCGTGGCCTGGGCCGTCAACCGGACCGCTCGGGAACGCGGTGAGGACCTCGGTCGGCTGCTCGACCTCGGCCGGCGGCTGCGGGACGCGTGGCGGGGCCAGGATGCCGACGCCTTGGCGGAGGCGGGCCGTGAACGGACCCCGCTCATCGCCCGCCTCGTGCGGTCCGTACGGGAGGAGGCGGAGGCGGCCGGGCATCCGCTGGCCCCGGCGGCCGATCTGGAGATCGAGCAGACCCTCGACGCCGCGGTGGTGGACGAGGACGCGGCCGAGCAGGTGCGCCTGGGCCGGCTGACCCGCCCCCTGAGCTACAGCGGCTTCACTCCGGCCCCCGTCGTACGGCCCGCCCCCGAACCGGCGGCGCGGGAGCGGCCCGCGCCGAAGGCCGAACGCGACAAAGCGGAGCGGGAACGGCGGGAAGCGGAGCGGGAGCGTCACATCAAGCGCATGGAGGACGCCCTCGCCGAGGCCGAGCAGGCCGTGCGGGAGGCGGAGCGGGGCCGCGCCGACTGGGAGGCCGAGCGGGCCGAGGCCGTACGCGAGCACGAGCAGCGCGTGGCCAAGGTCGAGACGCTCACGGCCAAGCTGGCCAAGGCCAAGGACAAGCTGAACGCGGCCGAACACCGGCTGGAGGTCGCCCGCCGTGAGGAGACGAACGCCGAACGAGCCGCCCGGTCCGCCCGCCAGAGTGCCGACCAGGCCCGTGCCGCCCTCGACGAGGCCCGATCAGGCGACCTGGAACGGCCGGGCGAGGCGTGACGCCGGCCCGGCCGTTTCCCTTGTGATCTCCTGTCAGGGCGAAGCGATCCGCCCCAGGGACGGTGGGATCTTGTGCGCGGCGGCGCGGTCGAGCAGGAACAGCGTGCGCTGCCGCCCGCGCGCCCCGGCGGCCGGAACCTGGAACGGTCCGGCGTCCGACAGTGCCATCCTGACGGCCTGCGCCTTCTCCTCGCCCGCCGCGACGACCCAGACCTCCCTGGCGGCCCGCAGCGCGGGGAACGTCAGCGACACCCGGGTCGGCGGCGGCTTGGGGGAACCGTGCACGGACACGACCGGCCGATCCTCCTCGTACACGGCCGGCTGGCCCGGGAACAGCGAGGCCACGTGGCCGTCGGGGCCCATGCCGAGCAGCAGCACGTCGAACGAGGGCACCGGCCCGTGGTCCTCCGGCCTGGCCGCCTTGGCCAGCTCCACCGCGTACGCGTCGGCGGCCTCCTCGGCGGTCATCCCCGAGTCGGGGCCGGGCATCGGATGCACCCGAGCCGGGTCCACGTCGACGTGGTCGAGCAGGGCCTGGCGTGCCCCGGTCTCGTTGCGCTCGGGATGGCCGGTCGGCAGGAACCGCTCGTCGCCCCACCAGATGTCGAGCGCCCGCCAGTCGATGGCGTCGTGCGCCGCCGTCCCCGCGAGGGCGGCGAGCGTCGCGATGCCCACGGTGCCGCCGGTCAGCACCAGGTGCGCGGAACCGCGGGCCGCCTGCGTGTCCACCAGCCGCGTGATGAGGCGGGCGGCCACGGCCTGGGCCAGCAGTTCGGCGTCGCGGTGGACGATGACGGTGGGAACGCCGGTCACGCCCCTCCCCGCCCCTTCATCTCCGCCAGGCGGCGGATCGAGGCGGCGTAGATGTCGTCGGGGTCGAGCCTGCGCAGTTCCTCGGCCAGCAGCTCCGAGGTCGGCCTGCGCGCCAGGGCGACCCGCCGGTCGGGGTGGCCGGGCCGCGACAGCGTGGCGAGCCTGGCGTCGCTCCTGCTCACCGTCAACTCGCCGCCACCCTCGATCGACAGCCGCACGCCCGTCAGGCCGGGGCCGCCGGAGCCGACGACCTCGATCGGCGCCTCCAGCCGGTCGCACAGCCAGGCGGCGAGCAGCGGCGCGCTGGGGTTGCCCGCGGCGGCCTCCACCACACCCCCGGTGATCTTCCCCATGGGCTGGTCGAAGG
The DNA here is from genome assembly GCF_014892245.1 of Microbispora sitophila. Taxonomy (NCBI): domain Bacteria; kingdom Bacillati; phylum Actinomycetota; class Actinomycetes; order Streptosporangiales; family Streptosporangiaceae; genus Microbispora; species Microbispora sitophila. The sequence goes on from NZ_JADBGC010000017.1 coordinate 51,247, forward strand.
CGGCGGCCAGCAGGCTGCGCCACGGCGTGAGCCGCGTCCAGGCCAGGTCGGTGTCGCCGGGGACGTAGCTGCCGGCCCGCGAGGAGATCGCGGCGACCGCGTCTCCGGCCGACCTGGCGTCCAGGATCCGGCGGCTGCCCAGGTGCCCGATCGGGTGCTTGGCGGGGATCTCCGGGCACTCGCCCGGCCACCACACCACCACCGGCGTGTCGGTGAGCAGCAGCGGTGTGATCACCGAGTCGGCGTGCTCGGTCAACTCGCCGTACAGGCGCAGCAGCACGACCTCGCCCGGCGCCGACTCGCCCACCCGGATCTCCGCGTCCAGCCGGTTGGGCTCGGCCGGGTCACGGATGATCACCATGAGGATGCGCGAGGGGTGCTCGCGCGCCGCCTCGGTGGCCGCGCGCAGGGCGTCGTACTGCCCCGCCTCGTCCACCACCACGACGAGGGTGAGCACCATGCCGACGGCGGGTGCGCCCATCTGGTGCCGCAGGCGGGTGAGCGTCGAAGAGATCTTCGACGCGGTCGTCTCGGTCAGGTTGAAGGTCGTCACACCGCTCTCCGCTCGCTCCACCCCGGATGCGCCTCGCTGACAGCCACGCTCACAGCCGCCTCCAGGCGCGTCCGTCCCTGGCCAGCATCGCGTCGGCCGAGGCGGGGCCCCAGGAGCCGGACGCGTACCCCTCGGGCTTGCCCTGGGAGGCCCAGAACTCCTCGATCGGGTCGAGGATGTTCCACGACAGCTCCACCTCCCGCTGGTGCGGGAACAGCGGCGGGTCGCCGATGAGCACGTCGAGCAGCAGCCGCTCGTACGCCTCGGGGGAGGACTCCATGAACGACTCGCCGTAGGCGAAGTCCATGTTGACGTCCCTGACCTCCATGGCCGTGCCCGGCACCTTGGAGCCGAAGCGCACCGTGATGCCCTCGTCCGGCTGGACACGGATGACCAGCGCGTTGTGCCCGAGGATCTCGGTGTCGTCCTTGCTGAACGGCAGATGCGGCGCCCGCTGGAAGACGACGGCCACCTCGGTCATCCGGCGGCTGAGCCGCTTGCCCGTACGCAGGTAGAACGGCACCCCGGCCCACCGGCGGTTGGCCACCTCCAGCTTCACCGCGGCGTACGTCTCGGTGGCGGAGTCGGGGGAGATGCCCTGCTCCTCCAGGTAGCCGACGACGGGCTCGCCGCCCTGCCAGCCCCGGACGTACTGGCCGCGGGCGGTGCCGGTGGCCAGGTCGGCGGGCAGCTTGACGGCCCGCAGCACCTTCTCCTTCTCCCGGCGCAGCGCGTCGGCGTCGAAGGAGGTGGGGTCCTCCATCGCGACCAGCGCGAGGAGCTGGAGCAGGTGGTTCTGGATCACGTCACGGGCCGCGCCGATGCCGTCGTAGTAGCCGGCCCGGCCGCCGATGCCGATGTCCTCGGCCATCGTGATCTGGACGTGGTCGACGTAGCCCCGGTTCCAGATCGGCTCGTACAGCGTGTTGGCGAAGCGGAGCGCCAGGATGTTCTGGACCGTCTCCTTGCCGAGGTAGTGGTCGATCCGGAAGACCGAGCTCTCCGGGAACACCGCGCTGGTGATCTCGTTGAGCTCCCTGGCGCTCTTCAGGTCGTGCCCGAACGGCTTCTCGATGACGACCCGGCGCCAGGAGCCCTCGGGCGCCTTGGCCAGGTTCGTCCGCTTGAGCTGCTCGATCACGAGCGGGAAGAACTTCGGCGGCACCGACAGGTAGAAGGCGTAGTTGCCGCCGGTACCCCGGGTCTCGTCGATCTCCTTGAGCATCATGGCGAGCACGTCGAAGGCGCCGTCGTCGTTGAACTCGCCCGGGCAGAAGTGAATGCCCTCGCTGAGCTGCTTCCAGACCTCCTCGCGGAACGGCGTCCGCGCGTGCTCCTTGACCGCCTCGTACGTGACCTGGGCGAAGTCCTCGTGCGCCCAGTCGCGGCGGGCGAACCCGACCAGGGAGAAGCCCGGGGGCAGCAGCCCCCGGTTCCCCAGGTCGTAGATCGCCGGCAGCAGCTTGCGCTTGGCGAGGTCGCCCGTGACGCCGAACAGCACGAGCACGCAGGGCCCGGCGACCCGGGGCAGGCGCCGGTCGCGCGGGTCGCGCAGCGGGTTGGCGGCCATGGTCAGCTCGGTCGTCGCGGTCGTGGCGGCCTGAGCGGCGGCCAGAACCGCCTGCTCGACGCTCGTCAGGTCGTCTCCCGCCTGCCGCGCGGCGCTGCGCGCCTCCGGCGCCTGCCGGGCGTCGTCGGCGGGGGCCTGCGGCTCCTGTTGCTCCGTCATGTGTCCTCCCTGCGGACGGGCCCTTCGCCAGTAACGCATCGCATGGTCAGAGCTCCTCCGCCACGGAGAGCAGGTGCCTGACCCCGGCGACGCGGTCGGTGAGGTGCAGGCGCACGGCCGGCCTGCCGCGGGAGGTCAGGGCTCCCAGGTCTCCCAGCGCCTGCGCAAGCTGCAGCCTGCCCAGCGTGTAAGGCTTGCCGGGGACCTCGACGTCGTCGGTCACCGCCCCGGTGATTTGCAGGAACACCCCCGACGCCGGCCCACCCTTGTGGTACTGGCCCGTGGAGTGCAGGAAGCGCGGGCCCCAGCCGAACGTGACCGCGTGGTCGGTGCGGTAGTCGAGCAGCGCCCGCAGAGTGGCGACATCGGCGCTCGCCCAGGTCTCGGTCATCTCCTCGAAGGACGCCTCGCCGACGACCGCCGCGTCGAACGCGGCCTCGCGGTCGAGGTACGCCATGATCGCCAGGTAGCCGCGCTCGGGAATCGCGCGCAGCAGCCAGGTGAGGACGTCGGCCAGGTTCTTCAGGTCGCCGGGCAGGTCGCCGTACACCTCGACCGGGCCGTCGGTGAGCACCGGGGTGCCGGTCGGCAGCGGGCCGTCCCCGGCCTCCTGCAGGATCCGGGTGGTGTTCTCCTTCGACTCGGCGACGTTCGGCTGGTCGAACGGGTTGATCCCGAGCACCCGGCCGGCGACGGCCGTGGCGTACTCCCAGACGAGGAACTGCGCGCCGAGCGGGCCGTCGACGGTCGTGCCGCTGTCGGGCCCGATGGTGACGAGGAACTGGTCGTCGGCCTCCGCGGCCTCCGCGCCGACCACGGGCAGGATGCCCTTGCCCTCCTTGCCGGTCGACTCGGCGATCAGCTGCTCGATCCAGTCGGGCAGGCCCGTGATGTCGGACGGCGCGTCGCGCAGGATCAGCTTGTCGCGCCCGTGCAGTGCCCGCGCGCCGAGCAGCGCGCCGAGCTCCAGGCCCGGGTTGCCCTCGTCCTGCGCGAGCAGCGGCGCCACCGCGGCGGCGTCGTCGAGCAGCTTGGCCACGTCGGCGCCCGCCAGGGCGCTCGGGACCAGGCCGAACGCGGTGAGCGCGCTGTAGCGGCCGCCCACGTTCGGGTCGGCGAGCACGACCGGATATCCGGCCTCGATCGCCGTCCGCTCCAGCGGGGAGCCGGGGTCGGTGACGACCACGATCCGCTCGGCCGGGTCGATCCCCGCGTCGCGGAACGCCTGCTCGTAGACGCGCCGGTGGCTGTCGGTCTCGATCGTGCCGCCGCTCTTGCTCGCCACCACCACGATCGTTCGGTCGAGCCGGTCGGCGAGCGCGCGCCGCACCTGGTGCGGGTCGGTCGTGTCGAGGACGGTCAGCGGCACGTCCTCGGTGGCGCAGATCACCTCGGGAGCGAGGGAGGAGCCGCCCATGCCGGCGAGCACCACGTGGTCAAGGCCGTCGGCGCGGGCCCGCTCCACCAGCTTGGCGATCTCCGGCAGCAGCTCCCGGCTGCTGTGGGGCAGGCCGAGCCAGCCCAGCCGGATCGCGGCCTCGGACTGCGCCTGCGGGCCCCACAGCGTGGAGTCGCCCGCGGCGAGGGCCGCGGGCACCCCCTCGGCCACGAGCTTGTCCTTGACCGCCTTGACGGCGTCCGCCTCGTCGCCGAGGGTCACCTCGATTGTCATATGCAGCTCAGGCCTTCCGCAGCTCGCCGTCGACGGTTTCGAGAAGCTCGCTCCAGGACGTCTCGAACTTCTCGACGCCCTCCTCCTCCAGCGCGCGGACGACGTCGTCGTAGTCGATGCCGGCCTGCTTGAGCGAGGCCATGACGTCCCACGCCTGCTGGTAGAAGGGGCGGATCGTGTCGCCCGAGATCCGGCCGTGGTCGGCCGAGGCGTCCAGCGTCTTCTCCGGCATGGTGTTGACGACCCCGGCCGTGACCAGCTGCTCCACGTACAGGGTGTCGGGGAAGTCGGGGTTCTTCACCCCGGTGGAGGCCCACAGCGGGCGCTGCGGGTGCGCGCCGGCCGCGCGCAGCGCCTGCCAGCGCGGCGAGTTCATGACCTCCTCGTACGCGGCGTACGCCAGGCGGGCGTTGGCCACGGCGGCCTTGCCCTTCAGCTCGACGGCCTCGGGCGTGCCGATCTTGTCGAGGCGCTTGTCGATCTCGGTGTCCACGCGGCTCACGAAGAACGACGCGACCGACTCGATCGTGGCCAGGTTGAGGCCGTTGGCCTTCGCCTTCTCCAGGCCGCTCAGCCAGGCGTCCATCACCTGGCGGTACCGCTCCAGCGAGAAGATCAGCGTGACGTTGACGCTGATGCCCTCGGAGATGGCCTGGGTGATCGCCGGCAGGCCCTCGACGGTCGCCGGGATCTTGATGTGCACGTTGGGCCGGTCGACCAGCCACCACAGCGCGCGGGCCTCGGCGATCGTCGCCTCGGTCTTGCGGGCCAGGCGCGGGTCCACCTCGATCGACACGCGCCCGTCGACGCCGCGGGTGGCGTCGAAGACCGGCCGCAGCACGTCGGCCGCCCAGCGGATGTCGAACGTGGTGATCGCGCGTACGGCCTCCTCGACCGTCACGCCGCGGGTGGCGAGGTCGCGCAGCTGCGCGTCGTAGGCGTCGCCCTTGCTCAGCGCGGAGGCGAAGATCGTGGGGTTGGAGGTGACCCCCGTCACGTTCTTGTCGCGGATCAGGGCGGCAAGGTTGCCGGAGCGCAGCCGCTCCCTGCTGATGTCGTCGAGCCAGATGGAGACTCCGGCGTCCGTCAGCCGCTTCAGATTCTCATTCATCCTTCGTCCCTCAGTTTCCGGTCGTCTCGCCCTTGTCGGCGCCCGTCTTGGCCAGGCTGGCCTTGGCGGCGGCGACGACGCGGTCGGCGGTGAGGCCGAACTGCTCGTAGATCGTCTTGTACGGCGCGGAGGCGCCGAAGTGCTCGAGACCCAGGACCTCGCCCGCATCTCCCACGAACTCGCGCCAGCCGAGCGTGATTCCCGCCTCGACCGCGACCCGGGCCTTCACGGCGGGGGGCAGCACGGTCTGCTTGTAGGCGGCGTCCTGCTCCCGGAACCACTCCACGCACGGCATCGAGACCACGCGGGTCGGGATGCCCTGCGACTCCAGGATCGTGCGGGCCTCGACGGCGAGCTGGACCTCGCTGCCGGTGCCGATGATCACGACCGCGGGCTGGCCGTTGGACGCGTCCTGCAGGACGTAGCCGCCCCGCGCGACGGCGTCCGGGTCGCCCGTGCCGTCCAGGGTGGGGACGTTCTGCCGGGTCAGGGCGAGGCCCGCCGGGCGGTCGTTGTGCTCGAGGACGGCCTTCCACGCGGCCGCCGTCTCGTTGGCGTCGGCCGGGCGGACGACGTCCAGGCCGGGGATCGCGCGCAGCGCCCACAGGTGCTCGATCGGCTGGTGGGTCGGGCCGTCCTCGCCGAGGCCGATCGAGTCGTGCGTCCAGACGTAGGTCACCGGCAGCTTCATCAGCGCGGCGAGCCGCACCGACGGCCGCATGTAGTCGCTGAACACCAGGAACGTGCCGCCGTACGGGCGGGTGCCGTTGTGCAGCGCGATGCCGTTCAGGATCGCGCCCATGCCGTGCTCGCGGATGCCGAAGTGCAGCGTCCGGCCGTACCGGTTGCCGGGGAACTCCTTGGTCTGGTACTCGTCCGGGATGAAGGACGGCTCGCCCTTCATCGTGGTGTTGTTGGACTCCGCGAGGTCGGCCGAGCCGCCCCACAGCTCCGGCAGCACCGGCGCGAGCGCGCTCAGCACCTCGCCGGACGCCTTGCGGGTGGCGACCTGCGAGCCGATCTCGAACGACGGCAGCGCCTTGTCCCAGCCCTCCGGCAGCTTGCGCTTGGAGATGCGGTCGAACAGCTCCGCCCGCTCGGGGCTGGCCTCGCGCCAGCTCTGGTAGCCCTTGTCCCACTCGGCGCGCAGGGCCCGGCCGCGCGCGACGACCTCACGCGCGTGGTCCAGCACCTCGGCGGGCACCACGAAGCTCTTGTCGGGGTCCATGCCGAGGACGCGCTTGGTCGCGGCGACCTCCTCGGCGCCCAGGGCCGAGCCGTGGATCTTGCCGGTGTTCTGCTTGTTCGGCGCCGGCCAGCCGATGATCGTGCGGAGCTTGATGAACGTCGGCCGCTCGGTCTCGGCGCGGGCCGCCTCAAGCGCGTCGTACAGCGCCTGGACGTCCTCCTTGTACTCGCCGGTGGCGGTCCAGTCGACCTCCAGGACGTGCCAGCCGTACGCCTCGTAGCGCTTGGCGATGTCCTCGGACAGGGCGATCTGGGTGTCGTCCTCGATGGAGATGTGGTTGGAGTCGAAGACCACGGCGAGGTTGCCGAGCTTCTGGTGGCCGGCGAGGGCGCTGACCTCGTGGCTGATGCCCTCCTCGAGGTCACCCTCGGAGGCGAAGCACCAGATCATGTGGTCGAACGGCGAGGTGCCGGGCGCGGCGTCCGGGTCGAACAGGCCGCGCTCGCGGCGGGCCGCCATGGCCATGCCGACGGCGTTGCCGATGCCCTGGCCGAGCGGGCCGGTCGTGGTCTCCACGCCGGCCGTGTGGCCGTACTCGGGGTGGCCCGGAGTGAGGCTGCCCCACTGCCGGAGCGCCTTGAGGTCGTCCAGGGTCAGGCCGTAGCCGGACAGGTAGAGCTGAATGTAGAGCGTCAGGCTCGAATGCCCGCAGGAAAGGACGAACCTGTCTCGTCCCGCCCACTTGGGATCCGAGGGGTCATGACGCAGGACCCGCTGGAAGAGAAGGTAGGCGGCGGGCGCGAGGCTCATCGCGGTGCCGGGGTGACCCGATCCCGCCTTCTCCACGGCGTCCATCGCCAGGGCCCGCACGACGTCGACCGCCTGCCGGTCAAGGTCACTCCACTCAAGGCTTGCGCTGCTCAACTGCTCGATCCCCTCTTGTTTTCGCGCCGGTTCTGGCATTTCCCGCCCACAGGGGACCCTAACGGGTTCCTCGTAATACCGTTTGGTAGCCACCTCGGTAACGGTGCCTGCGGCTTCGGCCCCGGTTCGGGGACCACCTGCGGTGGCGACTACAGTGATTTCGCAAGTGCCGGCTGCTGCCCGGAGACAGGCTGCCCGGAGATCCGCCCTAATCAGAGGTTACGCGTTGACCCCGCACGTGTTGGAAGCGCCTTGACGGTCCTGACGAACAAGCAGACGGCGGCCCCCCTCGGGTCCACCGCGACGGCCACGGCTCCCCGCTCCATCGGGGCGCTCGTGAAGGCCTACGTGGCGCTCACCAAGCCCCGGATCATCGAGCTGCTGCTGATCACGACCCTGCCGGTCATGTTCCTCGCGGCGCATGGCCTGCCCGACCTGTGGACCGCGGCCGCCACCATGGTGTTCGGCACCCTGTCGGCGGGCAGCGCGAACGTCCTGAACTGCTACATCGACCGGGACATCGACCGGACGATGCGGCGCACCCGCAGGCGGCCGCTCGCCAAGCACGACGTGTCGCCGGCGGGCGCGCTGATTTTCGGTGTGATTCTCGGCACTCTTTCCACGCTCGGCCTCGCCCTCGCGGTCAACGGACTGGCCGCGGCGCTGGCGCTGGGCGCGATCCTGTTCTACGTCTTCGTGTACTCGCTCGTGCTCAAGCGGCGTACGTCGCAGAACATCGTGTGGGGCGGCATCGCCGGCTGCATGCCGGTGCTGATCGGCTGGGCCGGCATCACCGGCGGGGTGTCATGGGCCCCGGTCGTGCTCTTCGGCGTCGTGTTCTTCTGGACGCCGCCGCACACCTGGACGCTCGCCATGCGCTACCGCGAGGACTACGCGGCGGCCGAGGTGCCCATGCTCCCGGTCGTCACCACCGAGCGCCGGGTCGTCCAGCAGGTCGTGGCCTACACCTGGGCCACCGTGCTGTGCTCGCTGCTGCTGTGGCCGATCGCCGGCACCTCCCTGTTCTACCCGGCCGCCGCGCTCGTGCTCGGCGCGGTCTGCCTGGTGGAGGTCTACCGCCTGCTCGGCCGGGTGAACGCCGGCAAGACCGGCGTCGACCTGCGCCCGATGCGGTTCTTCCACTGGTCGAACATCTACCTGGCGCTGCTGTTCCTCGCCGTCGCGATCGACTCCCTGCTCGTCTGATTCACCCAGGAGGTCCCGTCCGAGAGGAGTTCGGACGGGACCTCGTCCTTTGTTCCGGTCAGATGGTGACGACGACCTTGCCGAACGCCTTGCCCGAGGCGTAGTGGCGATAGGCGTCGTGAGCCTGGTCGAAGGGGAACGTGCGGTCGATGACCGGGCGAAGGCCGTTGACCTCGATGGCTCGGTTCATGGCGAGGAACTGGGCTCGGCTGCCGACCGCGACGGCGCGCACGGTGGCGCCGGAGGCGAAGAGCGTGCGTGCGTCGATCGGAGGCACGGTGCCGGAGACGAAGCCCACGCACGCGACGTGGCCTGCCATCGCCACCGCCTTGAGGGACTGTTCCAGCAGGCCGGCCACGTCGACGACGCGGTCGGCGCCCCGCCCGCCCGTGAGTTCCCGGACGCTCGCGGGCCAGTCGGAGACGGCCCGGTAGTCGATGACCTCGTCCGCGCCGAGATCGAGCAGGCGGGCCGCCTTCTCGGGGCCGCTGGTGGTGGCGATCACCCGGGCGCCGAGCGTCTTGGCGAACTGCAGGGCGAACAGCGACACCCCGCCCGATCCCTGCGTCACCAGGGTCTGGCCAGGACGCAGGCCGTCCGCGCCGGTCACGGCGTTCCAGGCGGTGACCGCGGCGCACGGGAGCGTCGCCGCCTCCTGGTAAGACAAATGACCGGGAACCGGCACCAGGGCGTCCTCGTCGATCACGGCGCGTTCGGTGAGCATGCCGTCCAGCGAGCCGCCACGCTGCGGCAGGTGCTCGATGCCGAACGGGCCGTCCTGCCAGCTCGGGAATAGGGTGGCGGTGACCCGTTCGCCGATCCGCCGGGAGTCGACCCCGGGCCCGACCGACACGATGTCCCCGGCCCCGTCGGATACCGGGACCACGTCCGGTTTCACCGGCAGGACGTAGTCGCCGCGGGCGATCATCAGTTCCCGGAAGCTCAGAGACGCCGCGCGTACGGCGACGACGACCTGACCGGCACCGGGGACCGGGTCGGGATGGTCCCTGATCGTCAGGCCCGCAGGCCCGGCGCCGCTGTCGAGATGGTAGCTGCGCATCGTCAGGCTCGGGCCTCGGAGTCGGTGGCGAGCGGGACGGGGGCGCCGGTCTTGCTGTAGCCGAGGGCCGCGACGATTCTCCCGTCCCGGACCCGCATGAGGTTCACTCCGCGCACCGAGTCCTCGGGGCCGTCGCCGAAGCGGTAGCGCCACAGAATCGTCGCGCGGTCGCCGTCGACCCAGACGTCCTCGGGCCCGAACTGGGTGGTGTGGTCGCCGGCGAGCGTCCGCCAGAACGTCAGGCACGCCTGGCGTCCCTCGACGCGCTCCCCGTCCGGAGCCGGCTGGATCGCCTCCATCACGCAGTCCTCGGCGATCAGGTCGTCGAGGATCTCGGGGTCGTGGTGAACGAACGCGTGGTTGAAACGGTCGATGACCTCGGCCGTGGTCCGTTGCGGCACTTCGGCTCCTTGGGAAATAGAACGTTCGGTCTATAGTGTTATATCGACCGGTTGATCTACTCGTCAACAGGGTCGCCTGGGAGCGACCCGGCGAACGGGTCGGGCCTGCTGGATCTGCGGCTTCCAGCCGGGGCCGTGGGCGTCAGCCGCGGTAGGTGCGGCGGACGTTGTCGTCGGGCGTGGGAAGGCGTTCGGCGGCGGGGCCCTCGGCGAAGCCCTTCAGCAGGTTGGTCGTCGCGGCCGTGACGAAGGCCCGCGTACGCGCGCCGATCCCGTGGGCCCGCGGCAGGTCGCGAGTGCCCGCCATGAGCGTCTCGGCCCACCGCATGGTCCCCGAGGCGAAGACTCCGGCCCCGCTCGGGACCGTGTAGTAGGCCGCGTCGGCGAAGCTGGGCCGCCCCACGCAGGTCACCGGCGAGTGGGCGAGGATCCGCAGCGGCCTGGGCGTCGGCACGTCCGTGTTCACCCGGTCGTACTCCACGCCCACCAGGTGCGGGAACGCGTCGCCGCGGCGCACGCCGGTGCCCGCGAAGATCCAGTGACCGGGATCGTGCACCACGAACGGCGCGTCCACGGGATAGCCGTCGTAGTACACTCCGATGAGCGACGACTCGGGGTCGGCCTTCGGCGCCGCCCGGAAGTCGGTCGTCGCCTGCGACGGGCGCGTGCGGACCAGCGGATCGCGGTCCACCGCGGTCTTGTAGCAGACCACCAGCCTGCCGTCCTCCTCCATGCGGACGCGGCGGTAGCAGGTGTTGGCGCCCAGGAAGGCCAGGTTGACGCCCGCGTCGCGTGCCTCGGTCACGGTGCGGCGCACGCCGGGCGTCCAGTACTCGTCGTGCCCCAGGAAGATCACCGCGGCGGCGCCGGTGAGCACGTCGTCGCCGGCCTCCAGATCGCCGCCCGTCGTGTACGCGAGGGGCAGGCCGAGCCGTTCGGCCAGCGCCACCACCGGCCGCTCGTGGATGAGGAACTTCTCCATCCCGGTGGGGTCGTAGGGCCGGTCGAAGCTGACCGCGAGCGAGCGGCTGTCGTAGCGGCCGTCCTCGCCGTAGTAGAGGCTGTATCCGCCCCACCGGTTGTACGCCTGCCAGGTGGGGGTGGCGTGGACCAGGACCGTGCGGCCAGCCCCGGAGGCCGAGCGCACGACCAGCGGCACGTAGCGCTGGTGGCCGCGCTCGGTGTCCAGGCGCAGCAGGTATGCCCCCTCAGGCCAGCCTTCGGTGGAAACGCTCAGGGAGCGCCGCCACCCGGCCCGTACGGTGCGGGTGTCGCCGGCGAGCCGTCCGCGGCCCTGGTCGCGTCCCCTCATCCACCCGGAACGCCACACCCGGCGGGCGAGTGTCCCGCCGTACCAGCCCATCCGGTAGGCCGTGACCCGGTAGCGGCCCTCGGTGGTGGAGACGTGCAGCCCGAACGCCTCCCCGGGCAGCACGCTCGCGCGGTCGCTGTAGCCCTCGATCGCCTCGTCGGGGCCCCGCCTGCGCACCCGCCAGTCGGGGTCGCCCGGCTGCAGCCGTTCCGGCACCGGCTTCCCGGCCGCCGTGGGGGAGGGAGAGGGCGCGGGGGAGGCGGGAGCGGAGGCTTCCCGGGACCCGGGCGCGCACGCGGCGACCGAGCCGACGGCGGCGGCGCACGCGACACGGAGGAAACCGCGTCGTCCGAGCCCGCCACGTGGTGCGACATCCATGATCGCCCATTGTGCCCGCAACCGGGACGTGTTCGGGACGGACGGCACGCCCGGCCTGCGAGATACTTGCCCCGGCACGGAATGCATGGGGATCTTTTGGGGCCGGAGGAGGACCTCGGCGGGCGTGGTCGGTTACAGTCGCACAGTGGCAGGCCTCGACCCCCGCGCCGTTCTCAGGGAGCGTCCGTCCATCGGCCTCATCGTGGGTCTGGTCGTCGCCGGAATCTGCGCCCTGGTGTCGTTCTCCTTCGACATCATCAACGGCGAGCCGGTCCAGTTCTTCATCGCGCTCGGGCTCGCCGTGGCCCCCGTGCCGCTGCTGCTCGCGGGCGTGCTCGCCCTGGACCGGATGGAACCGGAGCCGCGCAGCAACCTGATCTTCGCGTTCGCCTGGGGCGCCGGCATCGCCGTCCTGCTCGCCGGCGTGCTCAACTCGCTCAACCTCGTCTACGTGGCCCATCAGCTCGGGGACACGACCAGCGCGCGCAACCTCGTCGCGACGTTCGGCGCCCCGCCGGTGGAGGAGACGGCCAAGGGGCTGGTCCTGCTCGGGCTGCTGTGGTTCCGGCGGCAGGAGCTGGACGGGCCCACCGACGGGATCATCTACGCCAGCATGGTCGGGCTCGGCTTCGCCATGTCGGAGAACGTCAGCTACTACCTGGCCGCCCTGGAGGAGAACGGCGCGCAGGGGCTGGCCGCCACGCTCGTGCTGCGGGCCGTGCTGTCGCCGTTCGCCCATCCGCTGTTCACCTCCCTGATCGGCATCGCGGTGGCGTACGCCGCCCAGCGCGGGGGCGCGGTGGGGGTCGTCGTCATCGTCATCGGGTGGATCGGCGCCATGCTGCTGCACGGCCTCTGGAACGGCTTCGCCTCCTTCGGCGGCCTCGGCGGGCTCGCCATCGCCTATCTGCTGCTGATGATCCTGCTCATCGTCGAGATCATCGTGATCTTCCGGGACAGACGGCGGATCGTCGGCCTGATCCAGCACTACCTGCCGCCGTACGAGCGCAACGGGCTGATCAACCAGGCCGACATCTTCATGCTGTCGTCCCTGCGCCGGCGGCGGCAGGCCAGGGCGTGGGCCAAGGCCCACGGCGGCAGGGCCGGGGCACGGGCGATGATCGACTACCAGGTGGCCTCCACCGAGCTCGGGCTGCTGCACGCCCGCGCGGCCCGGGGCGGGGTGGACGAGGAGGCCTTCCGCGCCCAGCAGCGATCGCTCGCGGACCTCATGGCCTACGCCCGGATGTCGTTCCCGCTGCCGGAACGCCACCAGGCGAACGCCGCCCGGGGGGTGCCCCCGCCGGGGTACGCGCCGGGCGCCCCGCCGCCGGGCCGGTGGCCGGGCGGCGGTCCCGCGGTGCCGCCCTGGTACGGGCAGCAGCCGGGCGGGCAGGGCTACGGTCCGCCGCCGGGCGGGCCGCCTCCCGGATACGGGCACCCCCTGGGCGGTCCCGGACAGCCGCCCAGCCCGCCACAGGACCCGGCGCAGAGACCGCCACAGGGTCCGCAGAGCCCGCCGCAGAGCCCGCCGCAGGGTCCGGCCCAGAGCGGTCCGGGCCCCGGCGCCGGGCCGGGCCCCTGGCCCGGCGACCCGCGGCGCTGATCGGGGCGACGGCAAGATCGCGGCACCGCTTGGCCCGGACGGCCGGTGCGTGTTTCAATCACTGTGCGCGGTGGCCACTTGATGGGTGGGCTCCAGGAGGGCGTGCGGCGATGCCGCATGCGTTCTTCTCGTACGACAGCCCCGACGGCGCGCCCTTCCCCGGAAGGCGTGCCCGCCCACCATGAGGAGAACCCCCACCATGGGAACCCCCACCACGGGAAGCACAGTGCAATCCCCGCGTCCGAGATCGCTGTCCCTGAGATCCGGGCGAAAGCTCGCCGTCCTCGCCGCGGTGGCGGCCGTGCTCGCCGGCCTCGTCGCGGTCCTGACGCAGACGGCGGCCGAGGCGCACGGCGCCCTGCAGGCCCCCGCGAGCCGTACGTACGCGTGCTACACCGACGGCCTCACCGGCGGCCAGATCATCCCGAAGAACCCCGCGTGCAAGGACGCCGTGGCGGCCGGCGGCACCCAGCCCCTCTACGACTGGTACGGCGTGCTCCGCTCCGACGGGGGCGGCCGCACCCGGGGCTTCATCCCCGACGGCCAGCTGTGCAGCGGTGGTTTCAGCAAGTACGCCGCCTACGACGCGCCCAGGGCCGACTGGCCGACCACCACGCTGAAGGCCAACAGCACGTACGACTTCGTCTACGGCGCGTGGGTGCCGCACCCCGGCGGCTTCAAGCTCTACGTCACCAAGGACGGCTACGACCCGACCAAGCCGCTGACGTGGGCCGACATGGAGGAGCAGCCGTTCCTCACGGTCGACCCCGAGCCCGCGGTCAGCAACGGCGCCTACCGCTTCTCCGGCAGGCTGCCCAACAAGAGCGGCCGGCACATCATCTACGCGGTCTGGTATCGGTCGGACAGCCAGGAGACCTTCTACGGCTGCTCGGACGTGAACTTCGTCAACGACAACGCCACGCCCAGCCCCTCGCCGAGCCCGTCGCCGAGCGCCTCGCCCACCAGGAGCCCGTCGCCGAGCCCCTCGGCCTCCCCGACGGCCGGGAACCCGGCCTGCACGGCCACGGTGAAGCTGACCAACACCTGGCAGGGCGGCTTCCAGGGCGAGGTCACGATCAAGAACACCGGCACGGGCCCGCTCAACGGCTGGTACGTCCAGTGGCAGATGTCGAACGGCGCGACGATCACCCAGGCGTGGAACGGGACGTCGATGCAGAGCGGGCCGTTCGCGATGATCCACGCGCCGGAGTGGAACTCCTCGCTGGCCCCTGGGGCCTCGGCCACGGCCGGGTTCCTCGGCAGCGGGTCGGCCACGCCGTCGATCAGCGACATCAGCTGCGGCTGAGCGGATCCCGGCGGTGCCGGGCGGCCGGGCGGGACCCGATCTCGCCGGGTGCGGCCCGGCACCGGACCCCGCGGGTGACGCCCGGGGACGCCGTCACGGCGGCTCCCCGGGCGCTGCGCGATGGGTGGGCGGAGGAGGATCCGCCTCGTACCCGCGGTGCGATAGCCACTGTGGGTGTGGCCTCACCTCCCTCTGGGGATGGTGGGAGCGCTCCCACATGGCCCGGACCCTAACGCGCCGCGCCGCCACCGGCCAGCGGACGCGCCTCCGCCCGCCCTGTCCGCCCAGCTCAGGCTGTGCCGCCCGATGAAAGTTTCGCGCGCCGCCCGCCGCGCCGCCCGCCGTGCCGCCCTCTGCGAACGTCGGGGGGTCGAGAGTCAGCGGGCCAGCGCGCGGTCGAGCGCGGTCTCGCGACGGCCGAGGAAGCGCGGCGAGGAGTGCAGGACCAGGCTGTCCAGCAGGCCCTTGGCCGAGGCGGGGAACTCCCTGACGGCGTAGGCCACCGTCTCCATCGGCCAGTCGCGGCTGGAGTCGTCGCCGACGCCGAAGGCGTCCAGCCCGGCCGCACGGCACAGCGCGACGGCCCGGGGGAGGTGGAACACCTGGGTCACGACGACGAGACGGGACGCACCGAAGATCGTCTTGGCCCGTACGCAGGAGTCCCACGTGTCGAACCCGGCGTAGTCGAGCACGATCCTCTCCGCCGGCACGCCGCGGGAGACCAGATAGCCGCGCATGACCGAGGGCTCGTCGTAGTCCCTGCGGCTGTTGTCGCCGGACAGCAGCAGGGCCCGCACCCTGCCCGTGCGGTACAGCTCGGCCGCGATGTCGAGCCGGGTCCTCAGCATGGCGGACGGCTTGTCGCCCTGGACCCCGGCGCCCAGCACGAGCGCGGCCGGCATCACGGGCACCTCGGCGGTCCAGCGCGTGCCCGGCTCTGCCGTCACCCGGTGGGCGGCGCTCGTCAGCCAGGCCCAGGTCATCGGCGCGAGCGGCAGCACGCTCAGGGCGACCAGCCCCTGGATACCCCGGCGCAGGGCCGTACGGGACCAGGTCCAGGGGCGCAGGCCGCGCACCCGTCAAACCCCCGCGTGGTGGAGCTCCGGCTGCTCGGGAGCGGGGGCGGGCGCGGGGCCACGGGTCCGCATCAGGAACACGACGCGCAGCGCGCAGACCCACACGAGCGTCGCCCCGAGCACGTGCAGGAGCACCAGCGCTGCGGGGACGGCGAGGAAGTACTGCACGTACCCGATCACGCCCTGGGACAGCTCCACGCCGAGCAGCACGAGCGCGGCGCGCCGGACGCGCCCGGGGGAGCCGGTGACGTGCAGGGCGAACAGCAGGGCGAACGTCAGCCCGACGACGACGTAGGCGATGTCGGTGTGCAGCCGCACCACGCTCTGGATGTCGAAGCCGAAGCGGGAGGCGGCCTCGTCTCCCGAATGCGGCCCGGTGCCGGTCACCACCACCCCGGCCAGCAGCAGCGCGAAGGCGGCCGCGGCCAGCACGTATCCGAGCGTGCGGATGTCCCTGTGGACCAGCCGTCGCGCCGGGGCGTCGCCCTCGCCCGCCCGGGCGAACAGCACGACGGCGGCGGCGGTCATGCCGATGGACAGCAGGAAGTGGACGCTGACGGTCACCGGGTTGAGCATCGTGTGCACCACGAGCCCGCCCCACAGGGCCTGGACGACGACGCCGACCGGCTGCAGCAGCGCGAGCCGCAGCAGGACCGGGCGGCCGCGCTCGCCCCGGGACAGCTGCCACGCGGCGATCACGCACGCGACCGCGACCGCGAGCACGAGGAACGACAGCAGCCGGTTGCCGAACTCGATCGCCATGTTGACCGGCGCGTGCGTGTCGATCCTCGCCGGCACGAAGCTGTCCGGCGTGCAGCGTGGCCAGGTCGGGCAGCCGAGGCCGGAGCCGGTGACGCGGACGGCGGCGCCGGTGACGGTGATGCCGACGTTGACCACGATCGCCGCCAGCGCCCACCGCCGCATCGACTCGCTCGTCGGGAACATGAACGAGCGGTAGAAGGCGAGCAGCGTGCCGCGGATCCGGTCAGTCGTGGGATTCACGGATTTCATCGTAGGCGGCCCTGTGGGTGGTCCCTTCCCCGGCCCACGTGCCGTCCGGCGGGGCCCGGGCGGCTCCCGGCCGGGTACGAACTGATCGTTTCCCCCGGCAGGGGCCGGTACGATCGGCCGTACGGGACCGAGGAGGGCGGTGGCCGGCCGATGGGCGGGGCGTGGGACGGACCGGCGGGCCGCGAGCGCGACGACCGCCGCGCGCCGGGCGCCGGAGCGCGGCAGAACTTGCGTGAGCAGGTGGCGCAGGCGCTGCGCGACGCGCTGGTGGCCGGGGAGATGCGGCCCGGCGTCGTCTACTCGGCCCCCGCGCTGGCGGCCAGGTTCGGGGTCTCGGCCACACCGGTCCGGGAGGCGATGCTCGACCTCGCCAAGGAGGGCCTGTTCGAGGCCCTGCGCAACAAGGGCTTCCGGGTCGCGGAGGTGTCCGAGCGCGACCTCGACGAGATCATCGAGATCAGGCGGCTGATCGAGGTGCCCACGGTGGCCCGGCTCGCCGGACAGTCCCTGGCCGCGGAGGCCGAGGGGCTGCGCCCGATCGCCGAGGAGATCGTCTCGGCCGCGGGAAGGGGCGACCTGCTCGCCTACGTGGCCGCCGACCAGCGGTTCCACCTCGCGCTGCTGGCCCTGTCGGGCAACGCCCGGCTGGTCGAGACGGTCCGTGACCTGCGCGCCCGGGCCCGGCTCTACGGGCTGCGCGGGCTGCCCGACGCGCGGATGATGGCGGCCTCGGCGCGCGAGCACCTCGACCTTCTCGACGCCCTCGTACGCGGCGACGCCGCGGCGGCCGAGAGCCTGATGACCCACCATCTCCGGCACGTGCGCGCGATCTGGTCGGCGCACCCGCCATCGGCCTGACCGGTACGGCTCAGCCGTCGCCGACGCGGGTGGCGCCGATGGAGGCGACGACCACGCAGCCGATCGCGGCCCACTCGCGGACCTGGAGCACCTCGTGCAGGACGAACAGGCCGACGAGCGCGGCGGCGGCGGGCTCCAGGCTCATCAGGATGCCGAAGACCCGCTTGGGCATCCGGCGCAGTGCCTCGAGTTCCAGCGAGTAGGGGATGACCGAGGAGAGCAGGCCGACCCCCGCACCGATCAGCAGGATCTCGGGCCGCAGCAGGTCGCTCCCGCCCGCGGTGACCCCGATGGGCGCGATGACGATCGTGGACACGATCATGGCGAACGACAGCCCGCTCGCGCCGGGGAAGCGGGCGCCCGTGGCCGCGGAGAACACGATGTAGGCGGCCCAGAACGTCCCCGCCAGCGCCGCGAACCCGATGCCGGCCCAGCTCACGGTCCCCGCCCCTCCCCATGGGGCGAGCAGGATCACGCCCGCGGCGGCCAGTCCCACCCACAGCAGGTCGAGCCGGCGGCGGGAGGACACCACGGCCAGGGTGAGCGGCCCGATGAACTCGATGGCCACCGCGATCCCGATCGGCAGCCGGGCGAGGGCCTCGTAGAACGACAGGTTCATCAGGCCGAGGCTGAGCCCGAACGCGACGCCGACGGCGAGGTCGCGCCGCGACAGCCCGCGCACCTTGGGCCGGACGATGGCCAGCAGTATGACGGCGCTGGTGGCGATGCGCAGGAAGACCACGGCCGAAGGGGGCAGCTGTGCGAACAGGTTCTTGGCCAGTCCGGCGCCCACCTGGACCGACAGGATGCCCAGCAGCACCAGCCCCGACGGCGGTATCGCGTCAGAGGCGGCCCGCAGCGCCCCGGCCGGCGACCGCCTCATGCGGTACGGCTCGGCTCCCGGAAGGGATTCAGCGGTCATGCCGGCAACCCCACAAAATGGCATAGATCATGAACAAACGTCCGCAATCATATGCGCCGGCCGTCAGGCCGCAGGTAAGGCCCCCGGCGTCGTTCCCGGCGGCGCGGTGTCATCCTCGGCGGCCGGGTGTCACTCCCAGCGGAACGTGCGGGCGGCCAGGGCGAGCGCGGCGACCGTCCAGCACAGCAGCACGAGCAGCGCGCCGCCGGGGAAGCCGCCGCCGTCGCTCAGGACGGTCCGCAGGCCGGAGGTGAGCGCGCTGATCGGCAGCAGCCCGAGCACGTGCTGCACCCCGGCCGGGAACCGGTCCAGCGGGAAAAGCACGCCGCCGAGCCCGAGCAGCACCAGGTAGACGAGGTTGGCCCCGGCCAGCGTGGCCTCCGCCCGCAGCGTGCCGGCCATGAGCAGGCCGAGGCCGCTGAAGGCCGCCGTGCCCAGCAGCAGGAGCGGCAGGGCCCACAGCGGGTCGCCGTGGGGCGACCAGCCGAGCGCCAGCGCCACCGCGACGATCATCACGACCTGCAGCGCCTCCACGGCGACGACCGCGACGGTCTTGGCCAGCAGCAGCCCGGCCCGCGACAGCGGGGTCGCGCCCAGGCGCTTGAGCACGCCGTACCTGCGCTCGAAGCCGGTCGCGATCGCCTGCCCGGTGAACGCGGTCGACATGACCGCGAGCGCGAGGATGCCGGGGGCGACGAAGTCGACGCGCGCGCCGCCGCCGACGTCCACCAGCGGGGCGGTGGAGAAACCGACGAGCAGCAGGATCGGGATGATCATCGTGAGCAGGAGCTGCTCGCCGTTGCGCAGCATGGCCCGGATCTCCGCGCCCGCCTGGGCGAGGACCATCCGGTGCAGCGGCGCGGCTCCCGGCCGCGGCGTGAGGTCCAGCGTGGCGATCGTGCTCACCGCAGCTCCCTGCCGGTCAGTTCGAGGAAGACGTCCTCCAGCGTGCGCCGCTCGATGCGCAGGTCCTCGGTGGTGACGCCCTCGGTGGCGCACCAGGCGGTGACGGTGGCGAGCAGTTGCGGGCCGACCTGCCCCTCGATGATGTAGTGCCCCGAGGGCGACTCCTTGGCGGCGCTGCCCGGCGGCAGCGCGGCCAGCAGTTCCTCCAGGTCGAGTCCCGGGCGCGCGCGGAACCTGAGCTGACGCTCGGCGCCGGTCAGCGACGCGGGCGTGCCCTCGGCCACCACCCGGCCGTGGTCGATGACCACCACGTGGTCGGAGAGCTTCTCGGCCTCGTCCATCTGGTGGGTCGTCAGCACCACCGACACCCCGGCGGCGCGCAGCGCGGCGACCAGGTCCCAGCAGGCGTGCCGCGCCTGCGGGTCGAGCCCGGCGGTCGGCTCGTCCAGGAAGACCAGTTCGGGCCGCCCGATCACCGCCGCCGCGAGCGACAGGCGCTGCTGCTGGCCGCCCGACAGCCGCCGGTACGGCGTGCGCCTGTGGTCGGCCAGGCCGAGCAGGCCGAGCAGGGCGTCGGGGTCGAGCGGGTGGGCGTAGAACCGGGAGACCACCCGCAGCCACTCGCCCGCGCGGGCGGCGGGGGGCACCCCTCCGGTCTGCGGCATGATTCCCAGGCGCGGCCTGAGGGCGGGGTCGGCCGGGTCCTGGCCGAGCACGCGCACGGTTCCGCCGTCCGGCCGGCGGAAGCCCTCACAGATCTCGATCGTGGAGGTCTTGCCCGCGCCGTTCGGCCCGAGGATCGCCGTGACGGCGCCCCGCGCGCAGGTGAGGGTGAGCCCGTCGACGGCCGTGGTGCTTCCATAGCGCTTGACCAGCCCGTCGATCTCGACCGCCGGGGCGCCGCCGCCCGCGCTGCCGAGCGTGCTCTCGAACGTGCTGTCAACCCCCGGCACTCCCACCGGCCTCCCCTCGCAGGACCGACCGCCGGAGCCGGCCGGATGCGGCCGCCCTGGTCAGTCGTCGACGGCATCGAGTCTAGGGAGCGGGAGGCGCGCTCTCGTCGGCGAGTGCCGCCATTCCAGCCCTTGGAGGTAAAGGATGCGGAAAAGTCCTGTCGTCGCAGGTTAGGTAAGGCTTGCCTGCGTGAGAAATTGCATCTCCGTCGACCCCGCCTTGGGTTTGTCGCCGGGGAAGGAATTACGGCACACTGATGTTGTGAAAAACGTGCAGGGGAAGCAGAGCGCCGAGAAGGCCGTGGTGACGCGGCCCGTTTCGGCATCCCCTGTGCACATGGACATCAGTGCCGAGCGCGGCACCCGGGCCAGGGTGGCACGGCTCATCCTCGAGCACGGCCCGGTCACCGCGGCGGCGCTCGGCGAGCGGCTCGGGCTGACCCCGGCCGCGGTGCGCCGCCATCTCGACGCGCTGCTGGCCGAGGGCATGATAGAGCCCCGTACGGCCCGCCCGCGCGGCCAGCGGGGGCGCGGCAGACCGGCGAAGATGTTCGCGATCACCGACGCGGGCCGCAGCGCCTTCGTCCACGCCTACGACGACCTGGCCGGCAGCGCGCTGCGCTTCCTGGCCGAGCGCCTGGGCGGCGAGGCGGTGTCCGAGTTCGCTCGGGCGCAGGTGTCCGGCCTGGTCGGCCGGCTCGAGGCGCTGATGCGCGAGGTCCCCGCCGAGCAGCGGGTCCGCGTGCTGGCCGAGGCGCTGTCCGCCGAGGGCTACGCGGCGTCGGCGTCCGCCACGGGCAAGGGCGGCGAGCAGCTGTGCCAGCACCACTGCCCGGTCGCGCACGTCGCGGCGCAGTTCCCGCAGCTGTGCGAGGCGGAGACCGAGGCCTTCGCCCGGCTGCTGGGCACGCCGGTGCAGCGGCTGGCCACGATCGCCAACGGCGACGGGGTCTGCACCACCCACGTGAGTTCACACGCGCTCGCCGCACGGCACGCGCGTCCCGATCCATCGACCGCCGATCCATCGGCCGCCGATTCATCGATCGCCGATCCATCGGCCGCACATCTATCGAGCACATCGACGAGCAAGGAGTCCGGAAGGTGACTGTCACCGACCGCCCGGAGCTGGAAGGCCTCGGGAATTACAAGTTCGGCTGGGCCGACACGGACGTGGCCGGGGCCACGGCCCGTCGTGGGCTGTCCGAAGAGGTCGTCCGCGACATCTCCGCGCTCAAGAACGAGCCGGAGTGGATGCTCGACCTGCGCCTCAAGGGCCTTCGGCTGTTCGAGAAGAAGCCGCTGCCGACCTGGGGCTCCGACCTCACGGGCATCGACTTCGACAACATCAAGTACTTCGTCCGTTCGACGGAGAAGCAGGCCGCGTCCTGGGACGAGCTGCCCGCCGACATCAAGAACACCTACGACAAGCTCGGCATCCCGGAGGCGGAGAAGCAGCGCCTCATCGCCGGCGTCGCCGCCCAGTACGAGTCCGAGGTCGTCTACCACAAGATCCGTGAGGACCTCGAGGAGAAGGGCGTCATCTTCGTCGACACCGACACCGGCCTGCGTGAGCACGAGGAGCTCTTCAAGGAGTACTTCGGCACGGTGATCCCGGTGGGCGACAACAAGTTCGCCGCGCTCAACACCGCCGTGTGGTCGGGCGGCTCGTTCATCTACGTGCCGCCGAACGTGCACGTCGAGATCCCGCTGCAGGCCTATTTCCGGATCAACACGGAGAACATGGGCCAGTTCGAGCGGACCCTGATCGTCGTGGACGAGAACTCCTACGTCCACTACGTCGAGGGCTGCACCGCGCCGATCTACTCGTCCGACTCGCTGCACTCGGCGGTCGTCGAGATCATCGTGAAGAAGGGCGCCCGCTGCCGCTACACGACGATCCAGAACTGGTCGAACAACGTCTACAACCTGGTCACCAAGCGCGCCGTGGCGTACGAGGGCGCGACCATGGAGTGGATCGACGGCAACATCGGCTCCAAGGTCACGATGAAGTACCCGGCCGTCTACCTGATGGGCGAGCACGCCAAGGGCGAGACGCTGTCGGTCGCCTTCGCCGGTGAGGGCCAGCACCAGGACGCGGGCGCCAAGATGGTGCACCTCGCGCCCAAGACGTCCTCGACGATCATCTCCAAGTCCGTGGCGCGCGGCGGCGGCCGCACGTCCTACCGGGGCCTGGTGCAGATCGAGGAGGGCGCGGCCGGCTCGGCCTCGACCGTCAAGTGCGACGCGCTGCTGGTCGACCAGATCAGCCGGTCCGACACCTACCCCTACGTGGACGTGCGCGAGGACGACGTGTCGATGGGCCACGAGGCCACCGTCTCCAAGGTGTCGGAGGACCAGCTCTTCTACCTGATGAGCCGCGGCCTCGGCGAGGACGAGGCGATGGCCATGATCGTGCGCGGCTTCGTCGAGCCGATCGCCCGCGAGCTGCCCATGGAGTACGCCCTGGAGCTCAACCGCCTGATCGAGCTGCAGATGGAAGGAGCGGTCGGCTGATGGGCCTGGAGACCAAGCCGCTGTCGACGCTGCACGAGAAGTCGTCGTACGACGTGGCCGACTTCCCGGTGCCGACGGGCCGCGAGGAGGAGTGGCGCTTCACGCCGCTGTCGCGGCTGAAGGGGCTGCACAACGGCACCGCCGCCGTCACCGGCGGCGTCGTGGTCGATGTCGAGGCCGCGCCCGAGGTGCGCGTCGAGACCGTCGGCCGCGACGACGCCCGGCTCGGCAAGGCCTACACGCCGGCCGACCGGGTCAGCGCGCAGGCGTACTCGTCGTTCGAGAAGGCCACCGTCGTCACGGTGCCGAAGATGACGGCCGCATCCCGGCCCACCGTGATCACGCTGCGGGGGGCCGGGGCGGGCGCCGCCGCGTACGGGCACATCCTCGTGTCGGTGGAGCCGATGGCCGAGGCCGTGCTGGTCCTGGACCACCGCGGCAGCGCCGTCTACGCCGACAACGTCGAGTTCGACGTGGCCGAGGGCGCGACGCTCAAGGTCGTCAGCCTGCAGGACTGGGACGACGACGCCGTGCACGTCTCCCACCACCACGCGCGGCTCGGCAAGGACGCGACGTTCCGCTCGTTCGTGGTCACCCTCGGCGGCGACCTCGTACGGCTGTCGCCCTCGGTGTCGTACACCGCCCCGGGTGGCGACGCCGACCTCACCGGGCTGTACTTCGTGGACGAGGGCCAGCACCTGGAGCACCGCCTCCTGGTGGACCACAGCGTGCCGAACTGCCGCAGCAACGTGACCTACAAGGGCGCGCTGCAGGGCGACGGCGCCCACGCGGTCTGGATCGGCGACGTGATCATCCGGGCCGAGGCCGAGGGCACCGACACCTACGAGCTGAACCGCAACCTCATCCTCACCGACGGCGCCCGTGCCGACTCGGTGCCGAACCTGGAGATCCTCACCGGCGAGGTCGCGGGAGCGGGCCACGCGTCCGCCTCCGGCCGCCTCGACGACGAGCACATCTTCTACCTGCAGGCCCGCGGCATCCCGTTCGACGAGGCCCGCCGCCTGGTCATCCACGGCTTCTTCGCCCAGTTGCTGGAGAAGATCGAGGTGCCGGAGATCCGCGAGCGGGTCCTGTCCGCGGTCGAGGCGGAGCTGGCCCGATGAGCGCCGAGACCGCCCACTGGGAGAAGGCCTGCCAGGTCGGCGACATCCCCGACGGCGGCGTGCTCGGCCTGGAGGTCGGGGAGACGCCGGTCGCGCTGGTGCGGACCGGCGGCGAGGTCTTCGCCCTGCACGACGTGTGCTCGCACGCCGAGGTCCGCCTCAGCGAGGGCGAGGTCTACGACCACACGCTGGAGTGCTGGCTGCACGGCTCCTGCTTCGACCTGCGCACCGGCAAGCCCACCGGGCCGCCCGCGACCAGGCCCGTCAACGTCTACCGAGTCAAGATCGAAGGCGACGACGTGTACGTCTCGCTCTCGAAGGAGTAAATACAAGTGTCCACCCTTGAGATTCGTGACCTGCACGTCGCCGTGGGCGACAAGGAGATCCTGCGCGGCGTCGACCTGACGGTCCGCAGCGGCGAGACGCACGCCATCATGGGCCCGAACGGCTCGGGCAAGTCCACGCTGGCGTACGCCGTCGCGGGGCACCCCAAGTACACCGTCACCTCCGGCACCGTGCTGCTCGACGGCGAGGACCTGCTGGAGATGTCGGTGGACGAGCGCGCCCGCGCCGGCCTGTTCCTCGCCATGCAGTACCCGGTCGAGGTTCCCGGTGTCAGCGTGTCGAACTTCCTGCGCTCGGCGATCACCGCGGTCCGCGGTGAGGCGCCGAAGCTCCGCGACTTCGCCAAGGAGCTGAAGACGGGCATGGACGCGCTGTCCATCGATCCGGCCTTCGCCCAGCGCAACACCAACGAGGGCTTCTCCGGCGGCGAGAAGAAGCGCCACGAGATCCTCCAGCTCGAGCTGCTCAAGCCCAAGATCGCGGTGCTGGACGAGACCGACTCCGGCCTCGACGTCGACGCTCTGCGCGTCGTCTCCGAGGGCATCAACCGGTTCCGCGCCTCCGGCGACACCGGCGTGCTGCTGATCACCCACTACACCCGCATCCTGCGCTACGTGAAGCCGGACTTCGTCCACGTCTTCGCCGGCGGGCGCGTGGTGGAGGAGGGCGGCCCCGAGCTGGCCGACAAGCTGGAGAACGAGGGGTACGAGGCCTACACGAAGGCGTCCGCCTGATGAGTGCGCCCGGCTTCGACGTGGAGAGGATCAGGAAGGACTTCCCGGTCCTCGCCCGCGAACTCCCCGGAGGCAGGTCGCTGGTCTACCTCGACTCCGGCAACTCCTCCCAGAAGCCGACCCAGGTGATCGAGACCATGCGCGATCACCTGACCTGGCACTACGGCAACGTCGGCCGGGCGCTGCACGTGCTGGGCAGCGAGTCGACCGAGGCGTACGAGGCCGCGCGCGACAAGATCGCGGCGTTCGTGAAGGCCCCGTCGCGCGACGAGATCGTCTTCACCAAGAACGCCTCCGAGGCCCTCAACCTCGTGGCGTACGCCTTCGGCAACCCCGTCGGCGAGGACGAGCGGTTCCGGATCGGGCCCGGCGACGAGATCGTCATCTCCGAGATGGAGCACCACTCCAACATCGTGCCGTGGCAGCTGCTCGCGCAGCGGACCGGCGCGACGCTGCGCTGGTTCCCGGTGACCGACGAGGGCCGCCTCGACATCGGGGGCCTGGAGGAGCTGGTCAACGAGCGTACGAAGATCGTCTCGATCGCGCACCAGTCGAACGTGCTCGGCACGGTCAACTCGGTCTCGCCGATCTTGGCCCGCGTACGCGAGGTCGGCGCGCTGATGATGCTCGACGCGTCGCAGTCGGTGCCCCACCAGCCCGTGGACGTGACCGAGCTGGGCGTCGACTTCGTCGCGTTCACCGGTCACAAGATGGTCGGGCCGTCCGGCATCGGCGTGCTGTGGGGCCGCCGCGAGCTGCTCGACGCCATGCCGCCGTTCCTCGGCGGCGGCGAGATGATCGAGGCGGTCTGGATGGACCGCTCGACGTACGCGCCGGTGCCGCACAAGTTCGAGGCGGGCACGCCGCCCATCGTCGAGGCGATCGGCCTCGGCGCCGCGGCCGACTACCTGACCGCCGTGGGCATGGACCAGATCAAGGCGCATGAGAAGGAGCTGGTCGCGTACGCGCTGGAGGCGCTGCCGGAGGTCCCCGGGCTCAGGATCATCGGCCCGCGCACGCCCATCGCCCGCGGCGGCACGATCTCGTTCACGCTGGAGGGGATCCACCCGCATGACGTGGGGCAGATCCTCGACGACGTGTACGGGATCGCGGTGCGGGTAGGTCATCACTGCGCCCGGCCGCTCCACCTCAGGTTCGGAATTCCGGCGACCACGCGGGCGTCTTTCTACCTGTACAACACGACGGCCGAGATCGACGCACTGGTCCGCGGCCTCCACCACGTGCAGAAGGTGTTCGGCTGAGCCATGATCGGTGAATCCATGTACCAGGAGCTGATCCTGGAGCACTACAAGCATCCCCAGGGCCGCGGCCTGCGCGACCCGTACGACGCGGAGGTGCACCACGTCAACCCGACCTGCGGCGACGAGGTGACGCTGCGGGTGAAGGTGGCCGACGGCGGCAAGGTGCTCGACGTGTCCTACGACGGTCAGGGCTGCTCCATCAGCCAGGCCGCCGCCTCCGTGCTGCACGAGCTCGCCACCGGCTCCACGGTGGAGGAGTCGCTGTCGGTGGTGGAGGAGTTCACCCGGCTCATGCAGGGCAGGGGCCAGGTGGAGCCCGACGAGGACGTGCTGGGCGACGCGGTGGCGTTCGCCGGTGTGGCGAAGTTCCCCGCCCGCGTCAAGTGCGCGCTGCTGGCCTGGATGGCGTACAAGGACGCGCTGATGAGGAGCCAGGGATGACCGGCGGCCTTCGGCGCGTTGGTGAGAACGGCGCCGCGACGCGGGCGCCGCGAGGTGAGGAGACGACGTGAGCAAGCCGACCCAGACCCCCACGGGACCGGTCGCGGAGACGGCCGCCGCCCCCGGCACGTACGACGGGGAGACCGCCCTCGACGACGTGCTCGAGGCGCTGAAGGACGTCGTGGACCCCGAGCTGGGGATCAACGTGGTGGACCTCGGCCTCGTGTACGGCGTCAACCTCGACCCGGCCGGCGAGGGCGAGCGCCCGATCGCCACCATCGACATGACGCTGACCAGCGCCGCCTGCCCGCTGACCGACGTCATCGAGGACCAGGCCAACTCGGCGCTCGCCGACCTGGTCTCCAACGTGGTCATCAACTGGGTCTGGCTGCCGCCGTGGGGCCCCGACAAGATCACCGACGAGGGCCGCGACCAGCTCAGGATGCTCGGCTTCAACGTCTGACCTTAGGTCGTGTCCCGTGATCTTTCCCGCCTGCTGTGGTCGCCCAGATGGCGCCTCGCTGCGTTCTCGCCCCACCCACGGAAATTCCTCGCAGGCTCGGAATTTCCGTGGGGCCCGGGAAAGACGCCCATAGCTCCGCTATGGGCTCCTCCTCGGCCTTGCGACGCATCCATCTGGCCGATCCTCGCTACGGCAAAAGATCACGCGGCACTCCCTAGCCGGCTTCCCGTCCGGGACATTCCTCGCCGTCCCGCCGCGTTGGTACGCGGCGGGACGCGTGGCTTTTCGACCGGTTTCCGGGCGTGCGGCCGTGCCGCGCCAGGCGCGCCACGGCGGCACGGACGGCCGGCGCGGCGCGGGAATGCCGTACAGTTGTTCTTTGCTTTCCCTTGTGCGACGTGAGTGAAAGGCGTCCGTGAGAGCCGCCGCCCGGCGGTCTCCACTTCTGCGGGACGCGTGCTCACCGCATCATGCGGGCGCAGGCCGCTTCAGTCTCCGGCCCGTAGCGCTCGATCGGTACGGCTCGCCTGCCGTACCCGACCCGGCTCGTCCTTTCGCAGAAGTGACGCGCCCGCGTGTTCCGGCACGTCTTTTCTCGAAAGGCACGATTACGTGACCATCTCTGACCTCGGTGAGGGCACGACCACCCCCGCCGAGTTCGCGGTGCTTGGGCTGCCCAGACCGCTCGTGACAGGGCTCGCCCGGCAGGGCATCACCGCGCCGTTCCCGATCCAGCGGGCGGCCATCCCCGACATCCTCGCCGGATACGACGTCCTCGGCCGGGGCCAGACCGGCTCCGGCAAGACGCTCGCCTTCGGCCTGCCCACTCTGGCCAGGGTCGCGGGGGAGAAGTCGCGCCCCGGCCGTCCCCGGGCCCTCGTCCTGGTGCCCACCCGCGAACTGGCCCTGCAGGTGGCCGACGCCCTCGAACCGCTCGGCCGCGGGCTGTCGCTGCGCACCCGTACGGTCGTCGGCGGCATGTCCATGGGCCGCCAGATCGAGGACCTGCGCCGGGGGGTCGACATCGTCGTCGCCACGCCCGGCCGCCTCACCGACCTCATCGAGCAGGGCGAGTGCGCGCTGGACGACGTCCAGATCACCGTCCTCGACGAGGCCGACCACATGTGCGACCTCGGGTTCCTGCCCGTGGTCAGCGCGCTGCTGGCGCGCACGCCCGCCGACGGGCAGCGCCTGCTGTTCTCCGCGACACTCGACGGTGACGTGGACACGCTGGTCAAACGCTTCCTGACCGACCCGGTGATCCACTCCCTGGACCCGGCCACCTCCTCGGTGGAGACGATGGAGCACCACCTGCTCCAGGTGCACCGCGACGACAAGGCGGACGTGACGGCGGAGATCGCCAACCGGGCCGGCCGTACGATCATGTTCGTCCGCACCCAGCACGGCGTTGACCGCGTCGTGAAGCAACTCGCCCGCTCGGGGGTCCGCGCGGGCGGTCTGCACGGCGGCAAGCGGCAGAACCAGCGCACCCGCATCCTCGACGGGTTCCGCGAGGGCACCATCGGGGTGCTCGTCTGCACCGACGTCGCCGCCCGCGGCATCCACGTGGACGACGTGAGCCTCGTGCTGCACGTGGACCCGCCGGCCGACCACAAGAGCTACCTGCACCGGGGCGGCCGTACGGCCCGCGCGGGCGAGCGCGGCGTGGTGCTGACGCTGGTCCTGCCGAGCGAGCGCCGCGCCACCGAGTCGATGACCCGCAAGGCGGGGGTGACCCCGTCCCGTCACCGGGTGGTGCCGGGCGACCCCATCCTGGCCGAGATCGCCGGGGCCCGGCGGCCGAGCGGCGAGGCCGTCCCGGTGTGGGAGCCCGACGTGCGCAGGCCGCTGCGGCCCGCGCGGGACGACCGTACGCCCGGCCGTCGCCGGCACGGCGGGGACCGCCACCGCGGCGCCGACCGCCCGGGCGACGGGGACGGCCGGCGCAGGCCGTCCGACCAGGGTGAGCGGCCTCGCGGCCCCTGGGCCGGCGACGGCCGCACCGAGTCCCGCGGCGGCCACCGCCGTGGCCGCACCGGAGAGCACGGCGGCCAGGGCGGATACGGGGGCCAGGGCGGATACGGGGGCCAGGGCGGATACGGCGGTCAGGCCGGGCACGGCGGCCAGAGCGGACGCGGAGGCTACGGCGGGGACGGCGGCCGTGGCGGGCGCCGCGGCCGCGGAAGCCGCTTCACCGGCCGCTGATCCATATCGACCTCCTACCACCGGGCCGTCCGTACGGGCGGCCCGGTGGCGTGTGGGGCCCTGTTGACATCAACTATGTAGACCGGTCTATTCTCGCCGCATGACCGGAAAGACGGCCACGGCCGCGGTCAGCATGGTGGCGTCGTGAGCGCCGCGGACCGGCACGCGCTGGTCCTGGGCGCGACCGGCTTCGTCGGGCGCCACCTGGTCCTCGCGCTCGGCCATGCCGGCGTCCGGGTGAGCACGGCCAATCGGAGCCACGAGTCCTAGCGGCGGCTCGCCCGCTGGCTGGCCGAGCACGGGCATGACGAGGCGCCCGCCGACCTCCGGGTCGACTTCACGACGCCGTCGCCGATCGAGGGGGAGCTCGACGACGTCACGGAGGTCTACAACTGTGCCGGCGCCTACCGGTTCGGCATGTCGGCGGACGAGGCCCGCCGAGCCAACGTCGACAGCGTCCGGGCGATCGTCGCCTTCGCGGCGCGACTGCCGCGCCTGCGCCGCCTCGTCCACGTCTCGGGGTATCGCGTGGGCCGGCAGGATCCCCTTCACTGGAGCGAGGAGCGGCGGCGGGAGGCCTACCGGGCCCTCGGCGCGTACGAGGCGTCCAAGGTGGAGGCGGACGCCGTCTTCCAGACCGAGGCGGAGCGGCTGGGTGTTCCCTGGTCGATCGTCAATCCGGCCAGCGTGATCGGTGACAGCGTCACCGGCGAGTCCGGCCAGTACCTCGGGCTCGCGTCGACCCTGCGCGACCTCTGGCAGGGCCGCCTCGCGGCGGTTCCGGGGAACGCGCGGACGTTCGTCCCCGTGGTCGCGGTCGACTACCTCGCCCGGTTCATGGCCCTGCTGCCGCTGGACGAGACCGCCGAGCGCGCCTCCTACTGGCTGCTGGACGACGACACGCCCGCGCTGCCCGGCCTGATCGCGCTCGTCGCGGAGCACTACCGGGTCAGGGCGCCCCGGGTGCGGGTTCCGGTGGCCCTGGTGAAGCGCCTGCCCCGCCGTCTCACGAAGGCCGATCCGGAGACGCTGACGTTCCTGTCGGCCGACCGTTATCCCACCGGCTCGGCGCGTGCCTTCGCCGCCCGCCATGGGCTGACCATGCCGGACACCGCCACGACGATCCGCCGCTGGGCCGACCACCTGGCGGCGAGCCGGTTCGGGGACGCCCCCGCCGACGGCAGGCGGTTCACCGGCCCGGGTGGGGTGCGGACGTTCGAGCTCGGCGAACCGGCCGCGCCCACGGTGGTGCTGCCGGGTCTGCCGGTCAACGCCGACACCTGGGCGCCGGTCGTCGCGGCGCTGGGCCGGGCCCGCGGCGGCGCCGCCACCGCCGCCCGGCTCCTGGCCGTGGCGGCGTCGCCGCGGTGGCGGGCGGACCTCCGGGCCGAGCTGGCGCGTTACCCGGGACACGTGCACGTCGTCGTGGGCTCCCGCGACCCTCTCGGCCCGGAAGGACGGGCCCTCCTGGACGCGCTCCCGCGGGCCACCGTGACGGTGATCCCGGGCACGGGTCACCACCCCCAGCTGACGCACCCCGAGGATGTCGCCCAAGCGGTCGGCGCGTGGAACGCCTCCCCGGGCGCGCCTGCCGTCAGCCCTTCAGGCCGCTCAGCACGATCCCGCGGGTGAAGTAGCGCTGGAAGGCGAGGAAGAAGGCGATCGACGGCAGGGAGGCGAGCAGGCCGCCCGCCATGATCGCCCCCTGGTTCTGCGCGCCCGTGAAGTAGGAGTTGAGGCGGGCCAGCGCGACAGGGATGTTCGCCATCTCGTCGCTCTGCACGATGATCAGCGGCCACAGGAAGTTGTTCCACTCCGCGAGCACGATGAAAATCGACATCGCGGCGAGGGCCGGGCGCAGCAGCGGCAGCACGATCTGCCACCAGATGCGCCACTCCCCGGCGCCGTCGACCCGGGCGGCCTGGATGAGCTCATCCGGCACCGAGTGGAGGAACTGCACCAGGAAGAACAGCACGAACGCCTTGGCCAGCGCCGGGATGATGTAGCCCTGGTAGGTGTCCAGCCAGCCCAGGTTCCGCATGATGACGTAGTTCGGCACCAGGGTGGTCTGCCAGGGCACCATCATCGAGGCGACGATCAACAGGAAGATCAGCCGCCGCCCCGGCACGCGGTGCTTGGTGATCACGTACGCCGCCAGTGAGGCGATCAGCAGCGACCCCACCGTGATCGCGACCGTGATCACCAGGCTGTTGAACATGAAGCGGCCGAACCCGAAGTCCACCTGGAATCGCTGGAAGATGCCCTGGAGATGGCCGGGGTTGACCCGGGTGGGGGAGTAGCCGGGGTCGTAGAAGTTGTTCAGCGTGGGATGCTCGGGCACGAACGACGGCGGCTGCCGGTTCAGCTCCGTCACCGGCTTGAACACCGTGATCAGTATCCAGTAGAACGGCGCGATCATGGTGAGCGACAGCAGGTAGAACGGCAGGCGAAGCAGGTGGCCTCGCCAGGTGGCGCCCGGCCCGGCGGCGGGCGCCTGCCGGGGCGCGGCGGCGGGGTCGGCGACGATCGGAGTGGTCGTGGGGGCGACGGCCATCACAGCTCCTTCAGGGCGCGGCCGATGCGGAGGTTGACCATGCTGAGGGCGAAGATGATCAGGAAGAGCACCCACGCGATGGCCGAGGCGTAGCCGAGCTTGAAGTGCGTGAAGCCCTGGTCGTACAGGTAGGGCACAATCATCAGGCCCGAGTCGAGCACGCCGCCGATGTTGTTGGTGCCCCGGAACACGATGTAGACGGCTTCGAAGACCTGGAAGGCCCCGATGAGGCCGGTCACGACCACGTACGTGGTGACCGGGCGCAGCAGCGGCAGCGTCACCCGGCGGAACTGCTGCCAGGTGCCGGCGCCGTCGATGCGGGCCGCCTCGTAGTACTCCAGCGGGATCGTGTTGAGCCCGGCGACGTACAGCACCATGCCGTAGCCCATCCCGCCCCAGACCGACATGAGCACGAGGATGGGGATCGTCAGCCCGGGGGTGGCGAGCCATTCGACGGCCCTGCCGCCGAACCAGGTGATGACGGTGTTGGCGAGGCCGAAGTCGCCCGGATTGAAGATCCACTTCCAGAGCAGCATGAGCGCGATCGACGAGGTCACCGAGGGCAGGAAGAAGATCGTCCGCATGATGCGGTGCGGCCAGCTCGACCCGCTGAAGGCCAGCGCGAGGCCGAGCGACAGCAGCGTGCCGATCCCGACGGACGCCACGACGTAGAGGAACGTGTTGCCGAGGGCGTGCCGGAACCGGTCGTCGTCGAACAGCAGGTGCCGGAAGTTCTCCAGGCCCTCGAACTCGGGGGCGTTCACCCCGTCGAACTTGGTGAAGCTGAGGTAGAGCGAGTTGGCCAGCGGCCAGACGAGGAAACCGGCGAACAGGCCGAGGAACGGCAGCAGCATCAGATAGGACGTGCCGTAGCGGCGCCATCGTTGCCGGGGCGTGGCGGCGTGGGTTGCCATGTCGTCTCCAGTCGGGTCTTTCCCAGTCAGGGGGCGTTCCCAGTCAGAGGGAAACCGTGGGCGGACCCGGGCCGGTGCGGGGTCGGGCGGCACCGGCCCGGGCAGGTGTGGAGGACGGAGGCCGCGGCCGGTGAGGGGTCAGGCGTCACCGGCGAGCCACGGCCGTCCCGGCTATCCGGCGTTGCGCTCCATGACCTTGGCGGCCTCGGTCAGCGCCGTCTTCACGTCGGCCTTGCCGAGGATCGCGGCCTGGAACTGCTTGGCCACGTCGGACGCGCTCTCGTCCCAGCCGGGGCATCCGGGCGCCGCCGCGCCGGTCTTGATGATTTCCGCGAACACCGCCGAGTGCTCCGGCGTGAACGGGGAGTCGGCGATTTTGTCCGGGCGGGGCGGGATGTAGGCGATGTTGCGGGCCTTCGACTCCGCCGTCACCGCATCGACGGCCTCGTCGGTGTAGAGGAACTTCACGAAGTCCGCCGCCTGCTGGATGTGCTTGCTGTAGGACGTGACCCCGACGGCCCGCCCGCCGATGAAGGTCGTGGGCGCCGCCGGGCCGGCCGGCAGCGGGGCGATCGCCCACTTGCCCTTCATCTTGGGCTTGCTGGTGTCGATGCCGAGGGCATTCCAGTTGCCGCCGTAGACCATCGCGGTGCCCGCGTCCAGCGCGTCGGAGGTCGTCACCGTGTCGGTCGGCGCGCCGTACTTGCGGTGCAGGTCGATCCAGTACGACAGCGCCTGCTCGGCCTGGGGAGTGTTCAGCGAGGGCTTGCAGTCCGGCGTGTAGAAGCTGCCGCCGGCCTGGTAGAGGAAGTTGAAGTAGCCGATCCAGTCGAGGTTGCCCCAGTCGATGCCGAACGGTGTCTTGACCCCCGACTTCTTGAGCTTCTCGATGTCGGCGATCAGCTCGTCCCAGGTCTTGGGCGGCTCCTTGATCCCGGCCTTGTCGAACAGGTCGGTCCGGTAGTAGAGCGCCTCGGTGGACATGTCGAGGGGAATGCCGTAGATCGTGCCGTCGGGGGAGACGGCCGACTTCCACTGGGCGGGCTGCGCCTGGGCCTGGAGCTGCTCGATGCCGTACTTGCGCAGGTCGACCATGCCGCCGCGCAGGCCGAACTGGATGGTCCAGGTCATGCCGCCGGAGATGATGTCGGGTCCGCTGCGGCCGGTCGAGGCCGCGAGCAGCTTGGCGTACGCGTCGTCCCAGGCCAGCGTCTGCACCTTGATCGTCACGTTGGGGTGCGACTTCGTGTACAGGTCGGCGGCCTTCTGGAAGGCCGCGCTCTCGTCGTCGCCCCCGGTGGACCACCACGTGATGGCGGCGGGGGCGTTCGCGTCCGCCTGCTTGGTCTCGGACGTGCCGCTGGTGGCGCAGCCCGCGCCGAAGGCGGCGATCAGGGCGGCGCAGGTGGCCGCCGTCGCTCGTCGCATGGACGTCTCCGATCTCTACGGAAAGTGATCGACTGACATGTCGTGCCCCCGAGAGGCGGCCCGCCGCGAGGCCGTGCCCATGCGGCGCACCTCCCACGCTTGGAATTCGTGCAGAGTCCAGCACTAAACCGGATTAGTTTCAAGAGGGCGTTTCATCCTGTCAATCCGGACGTCGCGCCGTTCTGGGCGTGATTTCCCAGGTCAGTGGCGTTGGTGGCGGTGAGGTGGATTCCAGCGGACTACTCTTAACCGGGTCAGAAGTATGAAACAGGGCATTTGTGTAACCTTGCGGCGTACACGAGCCAGGCCCGCCATCCCCACGGGAGCCCCCATGTTCGTCGACATGCCCCTCGACCAGTTGCGCGCGTACCTGCCCGAGCGCCGGGAGCCCGCCGACTTCGACGCGTTCTGGGATCGCACGCTGGCCGAGGCCCGCGCGCACGACCTGAACCCCGTCTTCGAGCCGTACGAGGCCGATCTCGCGCTGGTGGACGTGGCCGACGTGACGTTCGCGGGATTCGGCGGGCATCCGATCAAGGGGTGGTTCATCGCGCCGGCGGGCGCGTCAGGCCCGTTGCCGTGCATGGTGGAGTTCATCGGGTATGGCGGCGGGCGCGGCCGGCCGCACGACTGGCTGCTGTGGCCGGCCGCCGGATACGCGACGTTCGTGATGGACACCCGCGGGCAGGGCGGCACCTGGCGCGCGGGGGACACCCCCGACCCGGTGGGCGGCAACGGCGCGCAGATTCCCGGCAAGCTCACGCAGGGCGTGTTCGACCGGGACGACTACTACTACCGGCGGCTCTACACCGACGTCGTGCGCGCGGTCGAGGCGGCCAGGTCGCATCCCCTGGTGGACGCCGGGCGGGTCGTGGTGACCGGCGGCAGCCAGGGCGGCGG
Source organism: Microbispora sitophila (assembly GCF_014892245.1). Lineage (NCBI taxonomy): Bacteria > Bacillati > Actinomycetota > Actinomycetes > Streptosporangiales > Streptosporangiaceae > Microbispora > Microbispora sitophila. The sequence continues at coordinate 86,304 of NZ_JADBGC010000017.1, forward strand.
CATGGCGCTGGCCGCCGCCGCGCTCGTGCCGGACCTCGCCTACGCGTTCGTCAACGTGCCGTTCATGTGCGACATCCGGCGCGCGGTCGAGATCACAGACGAGGACCCGTACGGCGAGCTGGGCCGGTTCTGCGGGATCCACAGGACCCGGGTCGAGGACATCTTCGCGACCCTCGACTACTTCGACGGGCTGCACTTCGCGGCGCGGGCCCGCACGCCCGCCCGGTTCTCCGTCGCCCTGCGCGACGGCGTCACCCCGGCCTCGACCGTGTTCGGGGCCTACAACCACTACGCGGGCCCCAAGGACATCACGGTCTGGCCGTTCAACGGGCACGAGGGCGGGGAGTCGCAGCAGGCGCTCGAGCTGCTCAGGCTGGCCAGGAAGATCCTCGGCTGAGCCCGATCTCGCAGCGGCCCGAGCAGGCCCCGATCTCGCAGGGTGGACGCGGGGCGCGGCGGCCCGCCCCCGCGACTACCCTGGGGCCGATACCCTGAAGGCACAGGTTCACGACCCGAGAGAGACCATGAAGACCTTCGAAGAGCTGTACGCCGAGCTGGCAGAGAAGGCGCGCACCCGGCCCGCGGGGTCCGGCACCGTGGCCGCCCTGGACGCCGGCGTCCATGCCATCGGCAAGAAGGTCGTCGAGGAGGCCGCGGAGAGCTGGATGGCGGCCGAGCACGAGTCGGCGGACCGGGCGGCCGAGGAGATCTCGCAGCTGCTCTACCACGTCCAGGTCCTGATGCTGGCGCGCGGGATCGGGCTGGACGAGGTCTACAAGCATCTGTAGCCGCCACGGCGGCCCGGATCGTCCATCGACCTCGTTCTTGCCCGAAAGGATCTCCCACTCATGCTGCGTATCGCCGTACCGAACAAGGGCGCGCTCTCCGAGGCCGCCCAGACCATGCTGAAGGAGGCGGGCTACCGCCAGCGCAGGGACAGCAAGGAGCTCGTGGTCGTCGACTCCGAGAACTCCTGCGAGCTGTTCTTCCTCCGCCCGCGCGACATCGCCGTCTACGTCGGCGAGGGCACTCTCGATGCCGGGATCACCGGCCGCGACATGCTCTTCGACTCCGGCGCCCCCGCCGAGGAGGTCATGCCGCTGGGGTTCGGCCGGTCGACGTTCCGCTTCGCCTCCACGCCGGGCGCCTACTCCGGCGTCTCCGGGCTGTCCGGCCTGCGCGTCGCCACCTCGTACGCCGGGCTGCTCGGCAAGTACCTGGCCGACCAGGGCGTGGACGCCCGGGTGATCAAGCTCGACGGCGCGGTCGAGACGGCGATCAGGCTGGGGGTCGCCGACGCGGTCGCCGACGTGGTGGAGACCGGCACGACGCTGCGGAACGTCGGCCTGGAGGTGTTCGGCGAGCCCATCGCGCACTCCGAGGCCATCTTGATCAAGCGGGCCGGCGCCCCCGAGGCCAACGGGTTCCAGCAGCTCATCCGCCGCCTGCAGGGCGTGATCGTGGCCCGCGACTTCGTCATGATCGACTATGACATCCGGGCCGAGCGCATCGACGAGGCCATCGCCATCACCCCGGGTATGGAGGGGCCGACCGTCTCCCCGCTCCACCGCGAGGGCTGGGTGGCCGTGCGGGCGATGGTCCCGCGCAAGGGCCACCAGCAGGTGATGGACCAGCTCTGGGAGATCGGCGCCAAGGCGATCCTCGTCACCGCCATCTTCGCCTGCCGCCTCTGAACCAGGCTTTCCCGACCCGCTGTCACCGTGGCGGGACGTGTGTCAAGATCGCGTCATGATGCGATTACATCGTCTGCTGGTGCCGTTGATCTGCGCGCTCACCCTCGCGGCGGGCGCGCCCGCCGTCGCGGCGGAGCACTCGGCGACCAGCGCGGGGGCGGCGGACGTCCCCCCGACGCAACTCGACGCGATCCGCAGGCTCGATTTCATGGTCGGGCGATGGGCCGGTTCGGGATGGGTCGACACCGCCTCCGGCCGGCAGGAGTTCCTCCAGACCGAAAAGGTGGCCTACAAGGCGGGCGGCCAGGTGCTCACGGTGGAGGGCCAGGGGCGGGACAAGATCGATCCGCGCAGGATTGTGGACACCGCGCTCGCGGTCGTCAGCTACAGCGACCAGACCGGGCAGTACCGGTGGGAGGCGTTCTCCCAGGGACACATCACCGAGTCCGTGCCCGTGGTCGGCGACGACTTCTTCCAGTGGAGCCTCCACACCGGGGGGCCCACCATCCGGTACACCCTGCGCTTCACCGGCAGAACGTGGCACGAGGTCGGTGAGTACACCCTCGACGGCGGCGCCACCTGGCGGCAGAACTTCCAGATGGACCTGAGACGCGTGGCCTGACGACCCCTGTGTTTCCTCCCTCCCTCTCGTACGGGGGAGGGAGGCGGGTGACAAATGTCATCGCGAAGGCCGGAGACGCGGCACTGATGGGCGGACCCGCCCGATCTCTACCGTGAGGGCATGAACGCCATCGCCTTCACCGACGTCACCAAGAGGTATGGGGACGTGCTCGCGGTCGACGGCCTCGACCTGGAGGTCCCGACCGGCGCCACGGTCGCCCTCCTCGGGCCGAACGGGGCCGGGAAGTCCACCTCGATCAACATGCTGCTCGGCCTGCTGCGGCCCAGCTCCGGTGAGATCCGGGTCTTCGGCGAGCCGCCGGAGACGGCGGTCGCCAACGGGGAGATCGGCGCGATGCTCCAGGAGGGCGCGCTGATCCCCGAGCTGACCGTGGCCGAGACCGTGGACTTCGTGCGGCGGCTCTACCCCCGTCCGCTGCCGCTGGAGGAGATCCTCCGGCTCGCCGACCTCACCGAGCTCGCCCGGCGGCGGGCCGACCGGCTGTCCGGCGGGCAGACCCAGCGGGTCCGGTTCGCGCTGGCGATCGCGGGCGGGCCGAGGCTGCTGCTGCTCGACGAGCCGACCGCGGCCATGGACGTCGAGTCCCGCCGTACGTTCTGGGACAACATGCGGGCGTACGCCGCACGGGGCCGGACGATCCTGTTCGCCACCCACTACCTGGAGGAGGCCGACGAGAACGCCGACCGGGTCGTCGTGATCGCCCGCGGCCGGGTCGTCGCCGACGGCAGCGCCGCCGAGATCAAGGCGGGGGTCGCCGGTCAGGCGGTGAGCTTCCTGCTGGGCGAGCAGCCGGTCGCCGGGCTCGACGCCCTGCCCGGGACGACCGGCGTGGAACTCCAGGGCGGCCGGGTCACGCTGCGCACCACCGACCTCGACGCCACCGTCGCCGCGCTGTATCGCAAGACCACCCTCGACATCCGCGACCTCCAGCTCCACGGGGCCGACCTGGAGGACGCCTTCCTCGCCCTCACCAAGGAGGCCTGACGATGCGGCACTACATCAAGGTCGAACTGCTGCGGATGCTGCGCAACAAGCGCTACGTCATCTTCGTGGTCGCCTTCCCCGTCGGGTTCTACCTCCTCTACTCCAACCTCTGGGGATCGGAGTCCGATCAGGCGACCGGCCTGCGCGGCAGCGTGCTGCTGATGGTCTCGATGGCCGCGTACGGCGCGCTTGCCGCCGCCATGATGTCGACGGCCGTGCCCTGGTCGCAGGAGCGGCACAGCGGCTGGCTGCGGCAGCTCCAGATCACCCCGCTGCCGGGCCGGGCGATCATCTTGACGAAGCTGGTCTCCTCGCTGCTGCTGGTCCTGCCGTCGCTGCTGCTCGTCGGCCTGGCCGCGGTGCTGACCCAGCACGTGTCGCTGTCGCCGGTGCGGTGGGTGGAGCTGATCCTGGCGATGTGGGCCGGCACGATCCCCTTCGCGGCGCTCGGTCTGGCGATCGGCTCCCTGCTGCCGCCCGACACCGCGCAGCCCGTCGCGATGATCGGCATGTTCGGGCTGGCCCTGCTCGGCGGGCTCTGGTTCCCCGAGAGCATGATGCCCGCGGCAATGAAGAGCATCGCGCACGTGACCCCGTCGTACGACTACGCGCGCATCGGATGGCGGATCGCGGCGGGCGAGACCCCGCACGCGGCCGACGCGGCCGGCATCCTCGTCTGGGGGGTGGCCCTGGTGGCGCTGGCTCTCGTCGCCTACCGTCGTGCGACAGCGCGCACCTGATCGGGACAGTGCGACAGCGCGCGCCTGATCGGGACAGTGCGACAGCGCGCGCCTGATCGGGACAGTGCGACAGCGCGCACCTGACATCACCACGTTCGGAGGGACAGCGGGATGAGCCGGCTGGCCAGAGTGTTCACCTTCGGCGGGATGGACGACCGTCCCTCTCGCCTGAGGCGCCTGATGGGCATGTCGCTGGGCCTGATCTACCTCTTCTACCCGGTGTCCGAGGTGGTCGACGGCACGGTGACCGGCGCGCGGGCGGTCTGGTGGATGGCCGCGCTCGCGGTCTTCGTGGCCGTCTACCTGACGGTCGTGCTGGGGCCGCGCGCCCTCGACGACCACCCCCGGTGGATGTTCCCCCTGCTCGGCGTCGCGACGGTGATGGGGGCCGTCTTCCCGCTGCTGTTCCGGAGCCCTTCCTGGCTGACCCTGCCGGTCTACCTGGTGGTCGCCTACGCCATGGGACTGCCGCCCCGCCGCGCCCTGCTGGGTGTCGCGGCCATGGCCGCGCTCGTCCTCGCGGAGGGCAAGGCCATGGGCGCCGACGACGGCACGGTGTGGGCGCTCGTGCTGCAGGTCGTCACGCTCGGCGTGCTGTTCATGAGCGTTCGCAACACCCGCGTCCTCGTCGTCCAGCTCAGGCAGGCGCAGAGCGAGGTCGCCAGGCTGGCCGCCACCGAGGAGCGGCTGCGGATCGCCCGCGATCTGCACGACCTGCTGGGACACAGCCTCTCGCTCATCGTGCTCAAGAGCGAGCTGGCCCGCCGCCTGGGCGAGCAGGGCTCGCCGAAGGCGGCCGGGGAGGTGGCCGACATCGAGTCGGTGGCGCGGCAGGCGCTGGCCCAGGTGCGCGAGGCCGTCAGCGGATACCGCCGGCGCCGCCTGTCGGAGGAGATCGACGGGGCCAGGTCGGCGCTGGGCGCCGCCGGCGTCGCACTCACCGTGCGGACCCGCGGCACCCCGCTGCCCGAGGACCTCGACGGCCTGTTCGCCTGGGCCGTACGCGAGGCCACCACCAACGTCGTACGGCACTCCGGAGCCACCCGCTGCGAGATCGACGTGTCGTACGGCGAGGAGAGCGCGGTGCTGGAGATCGGGGACAACGGCCGCGGCGGTGCGTACGAGCCGGGCAACGGCCTCGCCGGGCTCGGCGAGCGGGTGCGTGCGGCGGGCGGGAACCTCGAGGTCGAGGCCGGCAAGCGGGGGTTCCGGGTGCGGATCGCGGTTGCGCCGCCCCTGGACCGTACGGCGGAGATGATCGCGGATAGGTTGGGCGAATGATCAGGGTCGTGCTGGCGGAGGATCAGAGCATGGTGCGGGGAGCGCTCGCCTCCCTGCTCGGCCTGGAGCCCGACATCGAGGTGGTCGGAGAGGCGGCGAACGGGGACGAGGTGATCACCGTCGCCGAGGCGACCAGGCCGGACATCGCGCTGCTCGACATCGAGATGCCCGGCAGGGACGGGATCGCCGCCGCCGAGGAGCTGCGCCGCCGGGTGCCCGGGTGCCGGGTGGTGATCCTCACGACCTTCGGCAGGCCCGGCTACCTGCGCCGCGCGATGGAGGCAGGGGCGGTGGCCTTCCTGGTGAAGGACAGCCCCGCGAGCGAACTGGCCGCCGCGATCAGGCGGGTGCTGCGGGGCGAGCGCGTGATCGATCCGGGGCTGGCCGCCGCCGCGCTCAGCGCCGGCCCGAACCCCCTGTCGCCGCGCGAGCGCGACGTGCTGTCCGCAGCCGCGGACGGCTCGACGATCAACGACATCGCGCTGCGGCTGCACCTGTCGGAGGGCACGGTGCGCAACTACCTGTCGGCGGCCATCCAGAAGACCGGCGCGCGCAACCGCATCGAGGCCGTCCAGAAGGCGCAGGCGCAGGGCTGGCTCTGAGTCGCGACGCGTCGCAGGTCTGCGACGTGGGCCGGTTCCTCGCCGATGTCGGCGCACGACTTCCCCTAGGCCTCGACGGATGGTCGCCGCCGCTGCACGGCGGATGAAGAAGGCCGAACGCGCCCTCGGCCGCGAGCGCGCGGTGGTCTCAGCGGGACGGCTGCGCCTGGAGGTCGGCGGCGTGCCGCAGCAGGTCGCCGACCCGGACCACGCCCATGCACCTGCCGACCTCGTCGACCACCACGAGGTCGTCGTACACGCGGGCGTTGTCCCGCCCCGCCACCTGCATGGCCGCGATCACGGGAGTCGTCTTCGCCACGATCTTCGCGGGGTCCGCCAGGCGGCCGGCCGGTTTCTTCGCGTGCAGCGCGTGGCCGTAGGCCCCGGCCATGAAGAGCAGGAACCGGCTGCGGTCGATGCTGCCCTGCGGACGCTGGTATTCGTCCACGAGGATCACGCTCGTGATCGAGGGCTCGGCGCTCAGCACGGCGACCACCTCCTCGGCCGTCGACCCGGCGGGCAGCGTCACCGCGGGAAGCAGGAACTCCTGCACCCGGGGGCCCAGCGCCGCGTTGACGGCGGCCGCCTCCGGCACCGGCAGCGGCACGTGGACGCGGTTGTACCCGTGGGAGGGCCGCCAGTCGGACGGCGCGAGCAGGGGACCCTGCGCGAGCCTGATGCCCCAGCCGCGTACGGCCGCCAGTTGCGCCTCGTCCCGCACGCCCGGGGCGAGCACGTGCGCGCCGACGCCGCGCGCCAGACGGACCAGCGACTCCGCGAGCGCGCCGCGCCGGGAATCGCGCGGCCCCCGCGCCACGAGGTCGGCGGACAGCGCGATCACGTACGGCGAGGCGTCGGCGAGCAGGTCGAGCGGCAGCGCGGCGGTGCCGATGCCGCCGAACGCGATGAGGTAGCCCACCGCGCGCAGTCCGTCGATCCCGGACAGCAGGGCCGTACGCGTCACGGGCGCGTGATCGCCCTCGATCACGAGGATGACCTCGCGCGGACGCCGGTTGCACATGCGCATCGCCTCGTGCAGCGGCGCGAGGCCGGCCGAGCCCCCGGCCACGGCGGTGGCGGAGATCGGCAGGACCAGCGGCAGCAGGGCCTCCTCGCGGGCGGCGGCCAGCACGCCGTTCACCGTGCCCTCCACGCCCGGGGCGCCGGAGGAGGAACCCTCGGCGATCACCTCGATGGCCACGGCGCCGCCGGTGTCGAGGTCGACCACCGGAAGGAAAAGCGGGGCGGCCGGGCCGGGGAAGCCGGGCGCGGGAGCCGCGGGCGCGTACGCGCGCTGGTCGTACGGCTGGGCGGCGGCCGCCGGGGTGTACCTCCGCACCATATTGGCCGGGGCGTGTTCCCACACGACGTTGGCCGGGCCGTGTTCCCGCGCGCTGTCCGGGGGTAACGGGGTCGCCGGGGCCGGGCCGGGCGCCGGGACGCTCTGAGTGGTCGCGGCGAGCGGCGCCGCCGAAGGGGAGGGGAGCGACACGATTGAATTGTGGGACCCCGGGACCCCGACGTTGACGTCCGCAGGAGGAAATTCACCTATATTTCCCCGTCAGTTGGACGGAATCCGACAGACGGGTGCATGAGTAGGCTGATCAGCCATGACGGCACGGCCCGCCGCGGGAGGCGGCAGATGGATCTCGGTCGCCCCCGAGCGGCTCGCCGGATGGATCGCGCGCTTCGCCGGGCGGCACGGCGCGATCGAGGCCGTCGTCCTGCCGGACCTGGTCCGTCTCGACGCCGCCGACGGCGCGGTCGCCGAGTGCCACGTGCCGTTCCCGCCGCTGCGCTCCCCGATGCCGCCGCCGCGCTCGTCGTCCCCGTCGCCGGAGCCCGTCCGGGTAGCACCGCGGCCGGCGGTGCCGGAAGCGCACGATGACGCGGGCGAGAGCGCCGGGGGAGACGGCGGGCGCGAGGGCGAGTTCCGCCTTCCTCCGCCCGCGGCGGCGCTGGTGGCCCACGTGCGCCGTGAGCGGACCGTCGGCGTGCTACTGGCCCGGCTCGGCGGGCACGCCGCCGGCGTCTTCACCGGTTCCCGCCTCGTCACCGCCAAGGTCGGCTCGCGCCAGGTCCACGGGCGCAGCGCGGCGGGCGGGTGGTCGCAGCAGCGCTTCGCCCGGCGCAGGGACAAGCAGTCGGCCGAGGCGCTGCGGGCCGCCGCCGACGTGGCCGCCCGGGTGCTCCTGCCGAGGCTCGCGGACCTGGAGGCCGTCGTGCTCGGCGGGGACCGGCGCTCGATCGACGAGATCAGGCTGGACCGGCGCCTCGCGCCGCTGTTCGCCCTGGAGACCGGCCCCTTCCTCACCGTCCCCGACCCCCGGCTGACGGTCCTGGAGGGCGCCCCCGCACTGTTCCGCGCCGTACGGATCCGCCTGCTCGACCCCTGACGCACCGTCAGCCGCCGGACCTTCACCTACAACCAGGGTCCGCATACGGAGTTCCCGTCGACCCGTCGCCCGCAGGCGCGGTACTGCTCGCCGGGCGTGCGTGCCACCGGGTGCGCCGCGCTGGTGTTGGGCGACCCGTTGCTCTGCACGGTCCAGGGTCCACACTGAATCCAGCCGTTTCCATAGGTCGTGCTGTAGTCCAGCCAGACCAGATCCCCGGCCTTGGTGGTTCCGCTGATCCTGGCCCATCTGTGCGGGACGCCATTGATCCAGGCGATGTGTAGTTCGGCCCGCCGGCCGCCGCCGAGGTCGGCGGTGGTCTCGACGGTCCCGGACTTGTTGTGGGGGATGCTGACGAAGCCGTTGGCTCCGTTCGTGCAGTTCGCTGTGGACCCGTACGCCGGACCGGCGGACAGGGCGACCGAGAGTCCGCCCCCGATTCCCCGATCTCGCGGCGGCGCTCACGGACGCGCAGATCCTCCTGGCTTCCATGACGACCGAGGAACTGCGGCAGGCCGTCACGCAGCCCGCCCGCGCCGTCGGCTGCAGCGTCGAAGGCGCCCTGCTCGCCGCGATCGTCGCCGACGCCGTCGGGCAGCCCGGGGCCATGCCCCTCGTCTCCCACGCATTGGCGGAGACCTGGCGCCGGCGTCGCGGCAACACGCTCACCCTCGCGGGATACCGGGCGGCGGGGGGAATCCACGGCGCTCTGGTCAGAACCGCGGAGACACTTTACGCCGCACTCACCCCCGCGCAGCAATCTCGTGCCAAGGACCTGTTCATCCGGCTGACCGCCCTGGGAGAGGGCACGGACGACACCGCCCGCCGGATCACCAAGGACGAACTGGACATCGACGACCCCGATTCCCAGGCCGTCCTCGGCCTGTTCGCCGAGGCCCGGCTCATCACCCTCGGCGACGACACCGTGGAGATCGCCCACGAGGCCTTGCTCCGGGGCTGGCCTCGCCTGCACCGGCGGCTGACGGACGACCGGGAGGCCCTGCGCGTGCGCCGCCAGCTCACCGAGGCTGCCCAGGCATGGGCGGCGCTCGACCACGATCCCGGGGCGTTGTACCGGGGCGCCCGGCTGGCGATCGCCCGTGAGTGGGCCGCCGGCGACGGCCACCGCGGTGTGCTGAACAGGCGGGAACGCGACTTCCTGGACGCTTCCATCCACAGGGACGAGGCCGAGCGCGCGAGAGCCGTCCGCCGCGGCCGTCAACTGCGCTACCTGGCGCTCGGCCTCGCACTCCTGCTGCTTGTCACCACGGCTACCGGCCTGACAGCGGTCCAGCAGTGGCGGGACGCCGAAGCCGCCCACCGGATCGCGCTGTCGCGTCAGCTCGCCGCCCAGACGCTCACCCTGACAGACTCCGAGTCCGAGACCGCCATGCTGCTGGCCGCGGAGGCCTTCGCCCGCGCGCCGACCGACGAGGCACGCGGGGCCCTGCTGAGCCTCTCGGTCCTGCAGGCCCACAACGGTACGCTCGCCGGCCACACCGGCGCCGTCTCCCAGGTGCTCTTCGGTCCCGACGGCCGAACGCTTCTCAGCGTCGGCAGGGACAGGACGGTGGGGGTGTGGGATGTCCGGCGCCGGATCCGGCTGGCCGCACTGACCGGGCACGACACCTGGCTGAAGGCCGCGGCGCTCAGCCCGGACGGGGAGGTGCTCGCGACCGGCGGAGACGATGGGGATCTCGTGCTCTGGGACACGGCGGCACGTGCGCGTGTCGCCACCCTTGCCGGGCACACAGCGCAGATCAGAGAGATCGCCTTCAGCCCGGACGGACAGACGGTGGCCACCGCCAGTGACGACCACACGGTCATCCTCTGGGACGCCGTCCGGCATACCCGCCTGACGACGCTCAGGGAGCACACCGCGAAGGTCCGCGGCGTGGCTTTCAGCCCCGACGGTCGCACTCTGGCCACGGGGGGGCGACGACAGACGGGTGATCCTGTGGGACCTCGCGCGGCGTGTCCAGCTGGCGACCCTGACCGGGCACGCCGAGACTGCCAGCGCCGTGGCCTTCAGCCCCGACGGTCGCACTCTGGCCAGCGCGGGCGGGAACACGACCGTGATCCTGTGGGACGTCGGCCGGCGCGCCCGCCTTGCGACCTTCACCCATCGGCGGCCGGGGCCGGTGATCGCCCTCAGGTTCAGTCCCGACGGACGAACCCTCGCCACCTCGGGACACGACCCGGCGATTCTGTTGTGGGACGTCCAACGCCGTGTGCTGCGGGGACGCCTCAGCGGGCACAAGGCCAACGTCTACACCCTCGACTTCAACCCCCGCATGTCCATGCTGGCCTCGGCGGGAGAAGACGGGAGGATCATCCTGTGGGACACCGCGCAGGCATCCCTGGCCGGTCACGCCACGGAGGTCGTCGACGTCGCCTTCACCCCCGATGGTCGCCTGCTCGCCGCGACCAGCGCCCATCGAACGATGGTGTGGGATATCCGAGATCGATCCCTGCGCGGCGTACGCACGGCCGCGACCCCGCCCGTGAACGCCCTCGCCTTCAGCCCCGACGGGCGTACGCTCGCCATGGCGGAGGCGGAGATCGCACCGTCCCCGGGAACGCCGACCGGCACCGTCACCCTGTGGAATCTTGAGAAGGGGACCTCCGTCACGCTCGCGGGACACACCGATGCCGTGCTGGACGTCGCCTTCAGCCCCGACGGCCGCACTCTGGCCACCGCGAGCGCCGACAAGACCGTGATTCTGTGGGACGCGGCCCGGCACGCCCGCCTGGCCACCCTCACCGGCCACAGCCTGCCGGTCAACGGCGTCGCCTTCAGTCCCGACGGCCGCACCCTCGCCTTCACCAGCGGTGACCACACGGTCACCCTGTGGGACGTCCGTCGCCGGGCCCATACAGCTCAGCTCTTCGGTCACTCGCAGGCGGTAGCAGCGGTGGCCTTCAGCCCTGACGGCCGCACGCTCGCCACCGCCGGCGCCGATCACAACGTGATGCTGTGGGACACCGGCGCCCAGGAGACGGCGAGCCGCATCTGCCGGGCTGTCGGGCGTGACCTCACTCCAGAAGAATGGCGCCGATTCATCAAGGGGACGCCGTACCGGAGGACGTGCGGCTCACCCTGAGCCGGGCAGCCGGACTCCCCGGCGGGTGGCACGCCGCCGGCGAACCCCGGGGGCCGCAGGGCGAGGGGTGTCGTCCGCCGGACGTCGCCTGGCGAGCGGCGGAGCGGCCGGATCTCGCGGCCAGGCGGCGGTGGACGCGGCGGCACTACACTTGAGCCCATGCGCACTCCCGATTGATCGCTCCCGGTGCCGATCCTGACCTCATCACCTACGGGAGTGTCCCCTTCATCATGATCATCGCTTCTGACATCGAACTCCGCGCCGGCTCGCGCCTGCTCATCGAGGGCGCCTCGTTCCGGGTGAACCCGGGCGACAAGATCGGTCTGGTCGGCCGCAACGGGGCCGGCAAGACCACCCTCACCAAGGTGCTGGCCGGAGAGGGCCTGCCCGCCGCGGGCACGGTCACGATCTCCGGCAGCGTCGGCTACCTGCCGCAGGACCCCCGCACCGGCGACCTGAGCGTGCTGGCGCGCGACCGGATCCTGTCGGCCCGCGGCCTCGACGACGTGCTCCGCGAACTACGCGAGGCCGAGGCCGGCATGGCGGCCGACGACCAGCGCGTACGCGACCGGGCGGTGCGCGCGTACGGCCGCCTGGAGGACCGGCTGCACGTCCTCGGCGGCTACGCCGCGGAGTCGGAGGCGGCCTCGATCGCCTCCAGCCTCGGGCTGCCCGACCGCGTCCTCGGCCAGCCGCTGGAGACCCTGTCCGGCGGCCAGCGACGGCGGGTGGAACTGGCCCGCATCCTGTTCTCCGGAGCGGAGACTCTCCTGCTTGACGAGCCGACAAACCACCTCGATGCGGACTCGATCGGCTGGCTTCGTGATTTTTTGCGCTCGCACCAGGGCGGCTTGGTGATCATCAGCCATGACGTAAACCTTCTTGATGCGACGGTAAACCGGGTGCTCCATCTCGACGCCAACCGCTGCGTCATCGACACCTACAACGTCGGCTGGAAGGCGTACCTGGCCCAGCGGGAGACCGACGAGAAGCGGCGCAAGCGGGAACGGGCCAACGCCGAGCGGCAGGCGTCCGCCCTGCTGTCCCAGGCCGACCGCATGCGGGCGAAGGCCACCAAGGCCAAGGCGGCCCAGGACATGGAGCGGCGCGCGCGACGGCTGCTCTCCGGCGTCGAGGGCGAGCGGCGCTCCGACCGCGTGGCCAGGCTGCGCTTCCCCGACCCCGCGCCCTGCGGGAAGACCCCGCTGACGGCCCGCGGCCTGTCCAAGTCGTACGGCTCGCTGGAGGTGTTCACCGACGTCGACGCCGCGGTCGACCGGGGCTCGCGCATCGTCATCCTGGGCCTGAACGGCGCGGGCAAGACCACCCTGCTGCGCCTGTTCGCCGGCATCGAGAAGCCCGACACCGGCGAGGTCCTGCCCGGCCACGGGCTCAAGCTCGGCTACTACGCGCAGGAGCACGAGACGCTCGACCCCGAGCGCACGGTCCTGGAGAACATGCGGTCGGCCGGGCCCGACCTGGCCGACGTCGACCTGCGCAAGGTGCTGGGGTCGTTCCTGTTCACCGGCGACGACGTGGACAAGCCCGCCGGGGTCCTGTCCGGCGGCGAGAAGACCCGTCTCGCCCTCGCGACGCTGGTGCTGTCGAGCGCCAACGTGCTGCTGCTCGACGAGCCCACCAACAACCTCGATCCGGCCTCCCGCGATCAGGTGCTGGCGGCCCTCGGCTCCTACACGGGCGCGATTGTGCTGGTCACGCACGACGAGGGGGCCGTGGAGGCGCTGAAGCCGGATAGGGTGATTCTGTTGCCAGACGGAGTAGAAGACGCATGGAGCGACGAATTTTCCGATCTTGTGGCGCTTGCCTGATCTTAATTTGAGCGGGTAGGGATCTTTTCCCGCGGAGTAGGTAGCCGATCCCGTCGAAATGACTGATCATGGGCTGAAGTAACGCTGCGGAAGTCTGGCACTACAGGAGGTACTCGTGGCCGAGACTCTGAAGAAGGGCACCCGGGTGACCGGGGCCGACCGGGAAAAGCTGGCCGCTGATCTCAAGAAGCGCTATTCCGCGGGTGAGAGCATCCGCGCTCTGGCTGCTTCCACCGGCCGGTCGTACGGGTTCATTCACCGCATCCTGAGCGAGTCCGGGGTGACTCTGCGCGGGCGCGGCGGCGCGACCCGGGGCAAGTCCAAGCGCTAGAGATCCACCTCAAGACGCGCGACCGCAGCCGCTCGTTCCTGCAGGAGGAGCGGTCGCGTCCGACTCGCCAGAACGATATTCGGTAAGCTCGGGCGCGACCGCGGGATGAACCAGGAGGGCGGACGCCCGGCACGGACGGTGCGCCGCACCGGACCGGCCGTGCGAGGCGACGTCGCTCCGCACCGGACGCAGGAGCAGGGCATGGCGGAAGCGGCAATGGGGGGGAATCTGGAGCACGCCCGTGAGACGGGCGACGGCTCCGATGTGTCGACGATCTCGGCGGCCGCGCCGGCCGAGGTCGGACTGCGCTTCGAGGTGGACGGCGAGATCGCGACCGTCACTTTGGACCGGCCGGACAAGCGCAACGCGCAGACGTTCGCGACATGGTCGGCCCTGGCCCGGATCGGGGAGACCCTTCCGGAGCAGGTGAGAGTGGTCGTGGTCAGAGGCGAGGGGCCGTCCTTCTCAGCCGGGATCGACCTGCGGATGTTCACGCCCGAGGGGGTGCCCGGGCAGGGATCGTTCGCGAGCGCCGCGGCGCTCGGCGACACCGAGTTCGAGCAGCGGATCGCTGAGGCCCAGAAGGGCTTCCTGTGGCTGCGCAGGCCGGAGATCGTGTCGATCGCGGCCGTGCAGGGCCACGCGATCGGGGCGGGCTTCCAGCTCGCACTCGCGTGTGACCTGCGTGTCGTCACCGACGACGTGAAGTTCTGCATGAAGGAGCCCGCGCTGGGGCTGGTTCCCGACCTGACCGGGACCAAGCCCCTGGCCGACATCGTGGGGGTTCCCCGGGCCATCGAGATGTGCCTGACCGCGCGTACCGTGGGGGCCGCCGAGGCCGTACGGCTCGGCCTGGCCGAGATCGCGGTGCCCGCGTCCGAGCTGGCCCAAGCCGTGCAGGACCTTGCCGCCGCGCTGCTGGCGACCGACCGCGCCGCCGCGGCCGCCACGAAGAGGCTGCTGCAGGCCGCGCCGGGACGCACGCTGGAGGAGCAGGCCGCCGCCGAGCGGGCCGAGCAGGTGACGCGCATCCGGGCACTGTTCGGGGCGAACTGACGGGTACTGTTCGCGCCGAACTGACGAGCACTGTGTCGGGGCGAACTGCGAGCGCCGGCCGCTTCGAACCGACCGACGCTGTTCGCTTCGAGCTGACGGGGGAATCGGGGGAGTCCTCCCACCGCTGCACGGCTGGGAGGATGTACGGCATATGTCGATGATGAACGGGGGCTACGGTCTCCAGGTGATGCGGTCCTTACGGCGTGACAGCTCCGTGACGAAGGAGCGGCTCGCGCCGGGGACCGTCCGGCGCATCGCCGGCTACGCCCGGCCGTTCCGCACCCAGATCGCCGGGTTCCTCGCGCTGGTCGTGGTCGACGCGGTCATCGTTGTCGCCAACCCGCTGCTGATGAAGGCGATCATCGATTACGGCATCACCCCCGGGCGGGTCGACGTCGTGGTGTGGCTCGCCGTGGCGATCGGGGCGCTCGCGGTGCTGGACGCCGGGCTCGGCCTGGTGCAGCGGTGGTTCTCCGCCCGCATCGGCGAGGGCCTGATCTACAACCTGCGCACCGAGGTCTTCGACCACGTGCAGCGCATGCCGGTCGCCTTCTTCATGCGCGCCCAGACCGGCGCGCTGGTCTCCCGGCTGAACACCGACGTCATCGGGGCGCAGCGGGCCCTCACCAGCACCCTGTCGTCGGTGGTGTCCAACGTCATCAGCCTGGTCATGGTGCTCGGCACCATGCTCGTGCTGTCGTGGCAGGTCACGCTGGTCGCGCTGGTGCTGTTGCCGATCTTCATCTTCCCGGCCAAGTGGGTGGGCCGCCGGATGTCCGCGCTGACCCGCGAGCAGATGCAGCTCGACGCCGAGATGAGCTCGGTGATGACCGAGCGGTTCAACGTGGCCGGGGCCATGGTCGCCAAGCTGTACGGCAGGCCGGACGACGAGGCGGCCCACTTCGCGGAGCGCGCGGGCCGGGTCCGCGACGTGGGTGTGATCGTCGCCATGTACGGCGCGGTGTTCCGCATCGCGCTGGGCCTGGTCGCCGCGCTGGCGACCGCGCTGGTCTACGGCCTCGGCGGCGCGCTCGCGATCTCCGGGGCCTTCGCGCTCGGCACCCTGGTCGCCCAGTCATCCCTGCTCATGCGCCTGTACGGCCCGCTGACCAGCCTGTCGAACGTGCACGTGGACGTGATGACCGCGCTGGTGAGCTTCGACCGGGTCTTCGAGGTGCTCGACCTCAAGCCGATGGTCGCCGAGAAGCAGGACGCGCGGCCGATCCCCGAGGGACCGGTCACGATCGAGTTCGACGACGTCCGCTTCCGTTACCCGGCCGCCTCCGAGGTGTCGCTGGCCTCGCTCGAGTCGGTGGCCCGCCCGGACACCGGGCCCTCCCAGGAGGTGCTCAAGGGCGTGTCGTTCACCGCGCACCCGGGCGAGCTGGTGGCGCTCGTCGGCCACTCGGGCGCGGGCAAGACGACCATCACCCAACTGGTGTCCCGGCTGTACGACGTGGACGAGGGAGCCGTGCGGATCAACGGCGTGGACGTCCGCGACGCCACCTTGGACGGCATCAGGGACACCGTCGGCGTGGTCATGCAGGACGCCCACCTGTTCCACGACACGATCGGCAACAACCTCCGCTACGCCCGTCCCGAGGCGACCGACGAGGAGATCTGGGAGGCCCTGCGCGCGGCCCAGATCGCCGACCTCGTCAAGAACCTGCCCGAGGAGCTGGAGACGGTCGTCGGCGACCGCGGCTACCGGCTGTCGGGAGGGGAGAAGCAGCGCATCGCCCTGGCCCGCCTCCTGCTGAAGGCGCCGCGGGTGGTGGTGCTCGACGAGGCCACCGCCCACCTGGACTCGGAGTCCGAGGCCGCGGTGCAGCAGGCGCTGAAGACCGCCCTGCGGGGCAGGACGTCGCTGGTGATCGCCCACCGGCTGTCGACGATCCGCGAGGCCGACACGATCCTGGTGGTCGAGGACGGCCACGTCGTCGAACGCGGCCGGCACGAGGAGCTGCTGGACCGGGGCGGCGCGTACGCCGAGCTGTATCGCACCCAGTTCACCGGCTCCGGCCCGGGCGGTTCCTGAGACGCCCGAAACGCCGGAGACGCCGGGATGACGGTTCAGCGGTAGCCCAGGCGGGCGAGCTCCTCCTTGGCCACCTTCTCCACCAGTTCGGCGTCCTCGGCCGACAGCCGCCTGCGCCAGCTTCCCGGCCGGGGGATCGTCGCGCCGTACAGCGCGATCGTGGAGACCTTGGCCTCCAGGAAGGACGACACCGCGTCGATGGCCTCTCCCGGCGAGGCCACCATGTCCTCGTACCGCAGGGTGAGCAGGTGCTCGCCGGGCAGTTCGCGGCGCAGGGCGGCGCTCAGCCGTACGGCGCCGCGCCAGCGCAGGGCGCACTTGCCCGCGGGTGGCATCCCGGCCCAGCGCTCGCGATGCTCGGCGGAGCGCACGCCGAGGAACGGGTTGGGAAACTCGGCGTCCTCGCTCAGCATGTGGGGCTTGACCCAGGTCATGCAGGCGGGGTCGGCGAGCATGTCGGCGACCACGTCACGGCCGTCGCGGATGATCTGGATGAGCCGGGCGTCGGGGAACGCCTGCAGGAGCACCGGCGCACTGTAGAGCAGGTCGGGGCTGGCGTCGCCGAACCGGGACAGCGTGCCGGGCCCGACGCAGGGCCCCGCGCCGACGATGCCGCCCGCCTCCCTGCAGGTGGCCGTGCACTCCGCGCACGCCGCCGGGACCACCTGCCACGCCTCCGCCAGCACGTCGCGCAGCACCTGCGGGGCGCCGCCGCTGCGGGCGATCGACGGCCTCCTGGCGAAGGCGTAGACGACGCGGGCCACCGGGCCCCTGCCCATGGTCACGTGGAAGCCGGGCGAGCGCTTGAGGGCACGGCCCAGCAGGTCCGCGCCGGAGTGCGGCGCCGCGACAACGAACACCGGACGGCGGACCTTGACACCGTTGACCACGAGGATGTGCGTCGGAGGTCGCATAGATACCGCTAAGTCTGACACCCTTTGAAGGGTGAGCGAGCGCTTCCCCGGCGGGGCGGGCGGTGACGCCTCGGTAACGGTCCCGAGCCTGCCCCGGCGGCTGCGGCCCGGCGACACCGTCGCGCTGGTCGCGCCGGCCGGCCCCGTCGATCCCGTACGGCTCGAGCGTGGCACCGAGGTGCTGACCGGGCTCGGGCTGCGGGTCGTGCACGGGGCGTCGATCCTCGCGCGGGAGGGCTACCTGGCCGGGCCGGACGCCGCACGGGCGGCCGACCTCCAGGACGCGTGGTGCGATCCCGGGGTGGCGGCGGTCATCTGCGCCAGGGGCGGCTACGGCACCACCCGGCTGCTCGGGCTGTTCGACTGGGACGCCATGGCGGCGGCCGGTCCGAAGATCCTGCTCGGGTCGAGCGACATCACCGCGCTGCACCGGGCCTTCGCCGACCGGCTGGGCCTGGCGACGCTGTTCGGGCCGATGCCGGCCACCGGGGCGATCAGCGAGCCGGAGGGGCCCGAGCCGGTCACCTTCGCCCATCTGCGCGAGGCGCTGTTCGAGGGCGGCCGGCCCGCGCCTGTCGCGGGCGACCGGGTGATCGTGCCGGGCCGGACCGAGGGCCGTCTCACCGGGGGCAACCTCGCCCTGCTCGCCGCCCTGTGCGGCACGCCGTACGCGCTGCGCGCGCGGGGCCGTATCGTGCTGCTGGAGGACGTCACCGAGGAGCCGTACCGGATCGACCGCATGGTGACGCAACTGCTGCAGGCCGGGTGTCTCGACGGCGCGGCGGGCATCGTGCTGGGATCGTGGGTGGAGTGCGGCGACCCCCTGCCCATGCTGGCCGAACTCCTGGCCCCGCTGGGCGTGCCGACCGTCGCGGGCCTGCCTGTCGGCCACGGCACACCACAGATGGCGATGTGGTTGGAGACGAATGTGGCTATTGTGACCGAATCGTGCTCTGTCGCGGGCACCTTCCGCGACTCTGACGCGGCAACCTGAGACGCGCCCGGATGCGTGCCCGGGCCGTGGCGAAGGGATGGTGCGTTGGGACTCTTGCGGCGACTGCTCAGCCGGACGCGGCCGGACCATCCCGCCCCGAGAGCAGTCGAGGACGTCGATCTCGACTCCCTGCTGGCCCTGGTCGCCGAGACCATGGGCTACACCTGCGCGTTCGCGGCTGACGGCACGTCGCTGACGCTGACCTCGCCCGAGCGCGAGCGGGTGGTGAACCTCGTCGGCCTGCGCCGGGAGGCCGGTCGCCGCGCCCGCGAGGACTGGCCCATGCTGGTCTCCGAGCACCTGGCCCACGCCGTGTCGGGCGAGCCGTTCGACGCCTGCAACCTCACGCCGATCAAGCCGCTGCTGCGCACCCGGGTCCACGCCGCCGACGACCCCGCCTTCCCGGACCCCTCCCGCATCATCGGCCGCCACCTCAGCGCCGACCTGATCGAGGTGCTGACCATCGGCGCCCGTCCGGTACGGCCCGAGGAGGCGTTCTGCTGGCCCATCCCGCCGGCCGAGGCGCTCGACGTGGCCATCGGCAACGCCCTGACCGACGAGCGGCCCACCGTGTCGCGGCTCGACCTCGCCGGCACCGAGGTGTCGCTGCTGACCGCGCCCAGCGCGGCGGCCCACCTGCGCCGCCTGACGGCGTACATGGACGTGCCCGAGGACGGCATGCTCGCCGTGCTGCCGCACCGGGGCATGGTCGCGGTGCACCCGGTGGCCGGCATCGGCGTGGTCCGTGCGATCGAGCGCCTGCGCATCTTCGCGCACCGCGAGCACGCCGGCCGGGCCGACGGGCTGAGCCCCCACGTGTACTGGTGGCGCCGGGGCAAGCTGACCCGCATCCAGGCCGACCTCATCAGCCACGACGGGCAGACCCGGCTGGTCGTCGCGCCGCCGCCGGAGTTCGCCCGGCTCCTCGCCCGCATCGCCGGGCAGTCGTAGCCCCGCCCCGGGCCCGCACGGTGTCGAGGGCGGACGTCTGATTCGCCGGCGACCTCGCGAAGGGCGAAGCCCGGCACTCCCGAAGCTCCGGCGGGGGACAAGTTGATCGACGCGGGCGGCGCGGCGGCGACCGTGTCGATCAGACGGCCAGTGCCGTACGCAGAGCGGCGATGGCCTGGTGGATGGCCGCGTCGGCGGCCTGCGTGCCGCGCAGGGCGTTCAGCATGACGAAGTCGTGGATGACGCCCTGGTAGCGGACCGCGGTCACGGGAACGCCGGCCTGGCGCAGCTTGGCGGCGTACGCCTCGCCCTCATCCCGCAGGACGTCCGCCTCGCCGGTGATGACGAGCGCCGGCGGCAGTCCGGCGAGCTGTTCGACGGTGGCGCGCAGCGGCGAGGCCGTGATCTCGGTGCGTTCCTTCTCGTCGGTCGTGTACTGGTCCCAGAACCACTTCATGGCCTCACGGGTCAGGAAGTATCCCTCGGCGAACTGGTGGTAGGAATCGGTGTCGAAGCTCGCGTCGGTGACCGGGTAGAACAGCAGCTGGAACGTCAGCGGCAGGTCGCCGCGCTCTTTGGCCATCAAGGTCATCGCGGCCGTCATGTTGCCGCCGACCGAGTCGCCCGCGACGGCGATCCGGGAGGCGTCCAGTTCCTTGCCGGCGCCGTCGGTGACGACCCAGCGGGCCACCGTGTAGTTCTGCTCGATGGCGATCGGATAACGCGCCTCGGGCGACAGGTCGTACTCGGGGAAGACCACGGCGGCGCCGGCACCCACGGCGAGCTCGCGGACGAGCCGGTCATGGGTGTGGGCGTTGCCGAACACCCAGCCCGCGCCGTGGATGTAGAGCACGACCGGGAGCGGGCCCCGGGCTCCGGTGGGCCTGACGATACGGGCGCGGACGCTGCCCGTCGGCCCGCCCTGCACGGTGATCCACTCCTCGTCGACGGCGGGCTTCGGAACCTCCCCCGACTGGACCTCGTCGACCGTCTTGCGGCCTTCGACCGGGGGCAGCTGGTACAGGAACGGCGGCTTCGACGTGGCCTCGGCAAACGCCGCGGCGGCCTCTTCCAGCACGGGCGTAACCGGTGTGAACGTCTCGGACATGATGCTCCTCCACTCGAGGGCGGGGCTGAACGGGGGGCTCCGCGGGGACCCCGCCTGGCGATGTCTTCGAGTCTGGTCACGGGCCGTCCGGACGGCTGTCGAGCCGCCTCCAGTTCCTGTGTCGGCCGCCCCGAGGCCGCACGTGGGGAAAACCCCACGGTTCACCTCGTGGCGCCGTCGCCCCGCGCGATCCGGTCGGCTCGGAGCCGCCGACTAGGATGCCTCCATGAGTGGGCCTCTGCGTGCAGTGCTGGGAGAAGACCAGGTCATCGTCCGTGAGGGCATCACGGCCATGCTGGAGCGGTCCGGCGTCGAGGTCGTGGCGTCCGTCTCCAACGCGGTGGAACTGGTCAATTCTGCCGCGGAGCACAAGCCCGACGTGGTGATCGCGGACATCCGGATGCCACCGAACCTCGCCGACGACGGACTCCAGGCGGCGCGCCGGATTCGGGCGGAGCGTCCCGGCACCCCCGTGATCGTGCTGTCGCAGTTCCTGGACGCATCGTTCGCCCTTGATCTCGTCGGAGACGATCCGAGTGGAGTCGGATACCTGCTGAAGGAGAAGGTCGCCAGCCAGCAGGTCCTCATGGACGCCGTGCAGAGGGTCGTCGCCGGCGGTTCGGCACTGGACCCGGATGTCATCGCCACGCTCGTCAGCCGCAAGCGCACAGCGGACCCGCTGGACGGATTGACTCCCAGGGAGAGGGAGGTCCTGGCGCTGATGGCGGAGGGACATTCCAATTCCGGCATCGCTGACAAGCTCGTCGTGACAGTCCCCGCGGTGGAGCGCCACGTGACCGGCATCTTCCTCAAGCTGGGCTTGCAGCAGGCGGAGTCCTCACAGCACCGCCGCGTCCTCGCCGTGCTGCGCTACCTCAGGCGGTAGGCGAGAAAAGGGCCTTCAGATCGGCGTCGAACAGCCGGTCCTTCGCCAGGAAGCGCACGATCCCCGCACCGGCGAGTTCCTCCTCGGACCACGTCCACGAATCGGTGGAGGTCAGCACGATCCTCAGCGGATGCCTCCCCCGTGTGAGCGCTCGGGCGACGGACAGACCGTCCTCGTCCGGAAGATGAAGATCGAGCAGCACGCCGTCGGGGCGGTGCTCCTGCACCGCCGCGACCGCCGATGCCCCGTCCGACGACTCGGCGACGACCCGCAGCCCTCGTGCGGTCAACAGCGCCCTGGCGACGCGACGGAACCCGGGGTCGTCGTCGACGACCACCACATTGACTGACACGGGACCAGCATCTCCGATGGGACAACGTGCAGACCATGGGGCCAACCCCACATTCACCCCCGGAGGGCCTCAGGCCGGCATCGGGATCCGCGCCAGGATCGTCGTGCCGCCGCCCGGGGGCGACTCGATGGTCAACACGCCGTCGAAGGCGGCTACCCGGTCGGCCAGCCCGGTCAGACCGCTGCCGGCCGTGGCGGCGCCCACACCGCCGACACCATCGTCGACGACCCGGATCCGCAGGACCTCCTCGAGCTCGAGGGAGATGTCGATCCGGGACGCCTGGGCGTGCTTGACCGCGTTCGTCACGGCCTCCGCCACGACGAAATAGGCGTTCGACTCGACGGCAGCGGGAATCCTCTGGTCGAAGTTGCTCTCCACGACGGCGGGAATCGCACAGCGGGTCGCCAGGTCCTGCACCGCCGCCACCAGCCCCTTCACCGTCAGCACGAGCGGGTAGATCCCCGACGCGAGCTCCCTCAGCTCGTCGATCGCCGTCTTCGCGTCGGCGATGGACTGGTCCAGCAGCTCAGTGGCGGACGATTCCGTATCGGGGACCAGCTCCCGGGCGAGCCGGAGCCCGATCATCAGGTTGACGAGTCGTTGCTGCGCCCCGTCGTGCAGGTCCCGAGCCGTACGCCGGTGTACCTCCTCGACGCTTTCCATGATGCGCCTGCGGCTGTCCTGCAGTGAGCCCGCCATGCTGTTGAAGGAGGCCCCCAGCGCGTCGATCTCCGCCACCTTGCTGGGGGCGATCCGCACCCCGAGATCGCCGGTGGCGAGCCGCCCCGCCGCAGCCGCGGCCTTACGGACCGGCCGCACGACGGCGCGGTGCTGGAGCACCGTGAAAGCGGCTACCAGCGCAGTCGATGCGGCCAGCCCCACACCTGCCGCGATCACCGCTCGCCGGGCGTTGGCCCCGGCGATGTCTTCGCGCGCCGCGAGCTTGCCGCGTTCGTCCGCCGTGTACTGATCGAACCGGGCCCGCAAGGCGTCGACGCGCCGCTTCCCCTCGGCCGTCGCCGCAAGACCGGACGCGGCGGGATCTCCTTGCCGGACCGCCTCCACGAGCGGAACCGAGTAGTCGTACACGAAAGAGTCGACGCCCCGCACGATCTGTTCGGCGATGCGCCGCTGTTCGGGAGAGGTGGCGGTCCCGGTGAACCTCCGCGCCTGTGCGGGAAGCTCCTTCCGTGCCGCCTGCCACGGCTGGAGGAACTCCTCACGCTTGGTGATCACGAAGCCGCGCTGCCCCGTCTCGAAGTCGAGGACCAGTTGTTCCAGGCTGCCGGCTTCGACGAGGGCCGTCCGAGAAGCACGTCTCGCCGATGTGGCGCTGTTCGCATCGGCGATCTCCCACAGCAGGACGGCGAACGTGACACCGATCAATAAGGCGAGCACGCCGCTCGCCGCAATCGTGAGGTTCGTAAGTCCCAGTCGCGGACCTTCGTATCCTCGTCTTACTCTCATGCCCGCCCAGTGATGGAAACCGCTGCGCCGGCGGCAGAGGTTCGCGAGGAGAGGCGGATCATGGTGACAGCCGTCCGTTCACCGTGCTGGGGACCAGGTATTCAAGGAGAGTATGCAGCCACAGTTATAGGCAGGTCCAATGCCTGTTGTGGTGCGACCCATAACCGGAAGGCATCCGTGCAGGAAGGGGGAGTGGGATGCTCGACAATCCGATGGATCTCGATCTGCGCAAGCTGCGGTACTTCGTGGCCGTCGCCGAGCGGCTGCACTTCGGCCAGGCTGCCCTCGCCTTGCACGTCACCCAGCCCGCACTGTCCCGCCAGGTACGCCAACTGGAGCGCGACCTCGGGGTCGAGCTCTTCACCCGCACCAGCCGGAACGTCACCCTCACCGCCGCCGGCGAGCAGTTCCTCGACGACGCCAAGACTCTGCTGGCCGCGGGGCAGGCGGTCCAGGACCGGGTCCGTCGCATCGGCGCAGGGGAGCGCACGGTGACCGTCGGCTTCATGCTCGGCACGGATGTCACCGCCGCCGTTAACGCGTTCTCCGCCCGCCATCCCGATGTGCCGCTCGAACTGGTCCGCATCCGCTGGTGGAACCAGCAGCAGCCGCTCCTGGATCGGACAGTCGACATCGGCTTCGTCCGGCTGCCCATCGATGCCGAAGGACTGAAGGTCCTGCCCCTTTACCCGGAGCGGCTCAGCGTCGTCCTGCCGGCCGATCACCCCCTGGCCGGTGAGGCCGCGATCGGCATCAGCGCCCTCGCAGGCGAACCGATCCTGCGCTACGCCGACGCCGACCCGGACTGGGCGGCCGTCTGGAACGCCGAGCCGTCGCGGGGACCCGCGTTCCACGACATGGAGGAACTCCTCGGCTATATCAGAGCGGGACGCGGTGTCGTCCTCATACCCGACCCGGTGGCGGCCCTCTTCCCGCGCCCCGACATCGCCTACGTCCCCGTAACCGACGTACCGCCGGGCCGGGTAGCCCTCGCGTGGGACGACACGCGGCCGTCCTCGCTCGTCACCGACTTCGTCGAGGCCGCCCGGACTGCACTGAGGCTCGGCGAGTAGCCCGAGAGGCCCACAACCGGCGCCCGCGTCAGGAGACGGAGGGCACGTAGGGGAAGCCGGAGGACGGCTTGGCCGTCACCGACTCCTTCCCGATGCCGAGAGCGATCGGCGTGTTGGCAGCGAAGGAGAACATGACGTCGGGAGCGTTGTCGGTCAGCGACCGGCCGTTCCACTCGGCGAACCCGTAGACAGCGGGTGTCCCGACGGTGTACGGCAGGACGTTGGGCAGGATCCTGCTGACGACGGCCCGGGCGTAGGCTTCCGGGACCTCGGCGGTTCCGTAGGCGCGCACCACGCCCGCCACCATGTCGGTGAGCACTTTGCCGTAGATCTCGATGTCGTCGGCCGGGACGTTCTCGTTGAGGCGGTCACCGAGGTCCTCGTTCAACTGGGTGAACAGCGGGTGGATCATCGGCAGCCCGGCTCGGTTGATCGGACGCCACCCGCCGGCGTCAGTGGCCAGCCAGGTCTGGCCCCACACGCCGATCCGGCGGCCGTCTCCCGCTACCGGCAGCAGTTCCTCGTCCGGGACCTCCAGGACGATCGAATAGACCGTGTGCCCGGCGAACAGGTTCTTCGCCTCGGCCGGGTTCCAGGAGGACAGATCGACGACGGTCCCGTCCTGGAAGGCGTGGCCGACGGCGTGCAGCACGTCCGGCTCGATCCAGAACGGGTCGCCCGCCTTGCCGACCCACACCCGGCCACCTCCCGCGAGCTCGACGGCCTCGCCGGTGCGCCCATGGGCGATCACCGTGCCGGCCGCGAAGGCGTCGCGGGCCTCCGCGCCGGCCAGGCGGCGCAGCTCGTAGTCCTGGGCCCCGTCGGCGTCGGCGAAGGTGAAGCGGTAAGTCAGATCCTCGACGGCGTCACCGTTGCCGTCGATCTTGAACTCGTACCGGCCCTCCGGGTGCAGCCCGCGCGGGATGTCCTCGCCGGCGAGCGAGTGACTGTGGTTCGTCACGAACACCGTCCCCCGCTCTCCGCGGAAGACGTACAGGTCCGTGATGTCCAGGCGCGGGTCCTGGCGGGCGATGGGCGAATCGAGGTGGTGGGACATGGCGCTCTCGCATCTTCTCTCGCTGGATCGGCGGGCAGGGAAGGCTCACGGCCACCGGAGCGGCAACGTCTCAGCCGCGCTGAGAGGAGCCGCGGTTCGCGATGTCTCGTCCGGCTTCCGCCCGCCTCGCTTCCTGGCTCCAGCCTGCTGACAGCGCGCGTCCAAGGCTGTCGAGACACCTCCAACATCACGGGTTGCCGTCCCCATGCCGAGCTGTGGGGTCAACCCCACGAAACCCTCTTCAGGCAAACAAGGGCTCCAGGGGCTGCACGCTCCCCCCTCGCGCGACCTGATCGGGGCCCGCAGCCGCAGCGTCTCCAGCTGCGATTCCTCAGGATTTCCCGAGCCAGGCGTGGGGACTGCCCCACAACGGGCGTTGGTGTGCGCTCGATTGTGGGGCGCCGTCTCCGGAAGGGAATCTTGTGCCGCAGGCGAGGACGAAGGCACCCCGCGGAGCCGATCCGTCTTACCTGTTCCACCGGGTCGCCCGCCCCGATGTGGGCGTGCCCGTCGCCGACGGTTTCGACTACGGAGCGGAGGTCGTCAACGGCGCCGCCGAGGAACTGCGCCTGCGCCTGGCCCGCCGCATGGGCGTCACCAGCCTGCTCCACCGCGCCTGACACCGACCACCGGCGACCGCCGATCCGCATCCGAGGAGAACCACGATGACCATCCCGACCCGCACACTGGGCAGCCACGGCCCCCGGGTATCCGCCATCGGTCTCGGCGCCATGGGCATGTCCGACCTGTACGGCCCCGCCGACCGCACCGAGAGCATCGCCACGCTGCACGCGGCCCTCGACGCGGGCGTGAACCTCATCGACACGGCCGACTTCTACGGCTCCGGCGACAACGAAATGCTCATCGCCGAGGCCATGAGGTCCCGCCCGAGGGACAGCATCGTGCTCAGCGTGAAGTTCGGCTCCCGCCGCACCCCTGACGGCGCCTTCCAGCCCGTCCCGTACGACGTCTCCCCCGAAGCGGTCAAGGACCGCCTGGCCTACTCGCTGCGCCGCCTGGGCACCGACTACATCGACATCTACCGGCCCGCCCGGCTGAACCCGGGGATCCCGGTCGAGGAGACCGTCGGCGCCCTCGCCGAGATGCGGCAGGCCGGCTACATCCGGCACATCGGCCTGTCGGAGGTCGGAGCCGGCACCATCCGCCGTGCCGCGGCCGTCGCCCCCATCAGCGACGTGCAGATCGAGTACTCCCTGCTGTCCCGCGGCCCGGAGAAAGCGATCATCCCGGCGCTGCGCGAGCTCGGCATCGGGCTGACCGCCTACGGCGTGCTGTCCCGCGGCCTGCTCAGCGGCCACTGGTCCGCCTCCCGGGAACTGAGCGGCGGCGACTTCCGCGCCCACAGCCCTCGCTTCCAGGGCGAGAACCTCCAGGCCAACCTGCGCCTGGTCGAGGCACTCGGCCGGGTCGCCGAGCGCTTGGGCGCGACCACCGCCCAGGTGGGCATCGCCTGGGTCACCGCCCGGGGCGACGACATCGTCCCCCTCGTCGGCGCCCGCCGGCGCGAGCGCCTGGCCGAATCCCTCGGCGCCGCCGACCTCGTGCTCGACGCCCGAACCCTGGCCGAGATCGAGGCGGCGATCCCTGTGGGGGCCGCGGCGGGCGACCGCTACGCCGCCCCGCTGATGGCCACGCTCGACAGCGAGCGCTGACCCCGGTCGACCTCTTCACTGCTCCTCGAAAGGACATCTGCCATGGTTGACACCACCACGCACAACACCGTGAACCGCGTCGCGCTGGTCACCGGGGCCTCCGGAGGCATCGGACGCGCCGTCTGCGAGCGTCTCGCCCGTGACGGCTACTCGATCGCCGTGCACTACGCCGGCAACAGGGACCGCGCCCAGGAGGTCGCCGACGCCGTCACCACGCTTGGCGCCAGGTCCATCCTCGTCCGCGGCGACGTCGCCGACGAGAACGAGATGGCCGCCGCCTTCGACGCGGTCGAGCGCGAGTTCGGCGGGATCGACGTCGTCGTCAACACCGCCGGCATCATGCTGCTGTCGCCCCTTGCCACCCTCGATCTCGACGACCTGGACCGGATGCACCGCACCAACATCCGCGGCACCTTCGTCGTCTCCCAGCTGGCCGCGCACCGGCTGCGCCGGGGCGGCGCGCTGATCAACTTCTCCACCTCCGTCACCCGCCTGCTGTTCCCCGCCTACGGCGCCTACGTGGCCAGCAAGGCGGCCGTCGAGGGCCTGACCCCGATCCTCGCCCGGGAGCTGCGCGGCAGGGACGTCACCGTCAACGCGGTCGCCCCCGGCCCGACCGCCACCCCGCTGTTCCTGGCCGGAAAGGACCAGGCCGAGATCGACAACCTGGCCAAGGCCGCCCCGCTGGAGCGTCTGGGCACTCCAGACGACATCGCCGAGGCGGTGGCGTTCCTGGCCGGCCCCGCCCGCTGGGTCAACGGCCAGGTCCTGTTCGCCAACGGCGGCATCGCCTGACCCGGCGGGCCGGTGACGCCAACCGGCCCGCCGGGAAACCCGGCACCCCTTCCACCGCCTCCGCGTTCCACTCATCTGTCGAGGAGACCTCTCATGAGCAACATCGTCCTGATCACCGGCGCCTCCAGTGGCTTCGGCGCCCTCACCGCCCGCGCCCTGGCCGACCAGGGCAACACCGTCTACGCCGGCATGCGCCAGACCACCACCCGCAACGCCCCCCAGGTCGAGGCCGCCGCCGAGTACGCCCGCGAACACGGCGTCGACCTGCGCTCCATCGAGCTCGACGTCAACTCCCAGGAGTCCGTGGACGCCGCCGTCGCCCAGGTCATCGCCGAGCACGACCGTATCGACGTCCTGATCCACAACGCCGGCCACATGGTCACCGGCCCCGTCGAGGCGTTCACCCCCGAACAGCTCGCCGAGCTCTACGACGTCAACGTCCTGTCCACCCAGCGCGTCAACCGGGCCGCTCTTCCCCACCTGCGCGCCGCCGGCCGCGGGCTGGTCATCTGGGTGTCCAGCTCCAGCGTCAAGGGTGGCACCCCGCCGTACCTGGGTCCCTACTTCGCGGCCAAGGCGGGCATGGACTCCCTTGCCGTCAGCTACGCCGCCGAGCTGGCCCGCTGGGGCGTGGAGACCTCGATCGTCGTGCCCGGGTCGTTCACCAGCGGCACCAACCACTTCGCCCACTCCGGCAGGCCCAAGGACACCGACGTCGAGGCCGCGTACGAGACCAAGTACCCCGGGCTTGTGGACCAGGTCGCCAAGAAGCTCGCGGGCCTCTTCCCTGCGGACGCCGACGCCTCGATGGTCTCCGCTGAGATCGCTCGCATCGTGGCCCTGCCGGCCGGTCGGCGTCCCTACCGCGTCCACATCGACCCGGCTAACGACGGCTCCGAGGAAGTCTCCGAAGTGGCCGACCGTATCCGCCGCGAGTTCCTCACCCGCGTCGGCCTGGCCGACCTCCTCACCGTCACGTCCAGCGGCAACTGAGGACTGGTACGACCGCACCTCTTCGGAGGGGCTTCCGGCCTACGGCCGGAAGCCCCTCCGCCGTTCTTCGCCCGAAGCGCACCGTCCGGACCGCGCCGCCCGTATGGTCGCGCGGGAAATCATGTGCGGGGACACGCCGGCCGGGGTGAGACTGATCGGCATGACGAGCGCGCGCTTCGACCGCAGACCGTACGCCGGGGCAGAGGACCTGCGGGCCATGCAGGACCTCGCCGGCCGGTTGTGGTCGCCGGGAGCGACCTGGCACGTCGGCGACCTGGCGTGGGAACGCTTCCAGCACGCGGGGAGGGAGCACGAGTGGCGGACCATGCTCTGGGACGCCGGCGGCACGACCGCCGCGTGGGGATGGGCCGACTCCGGCCACCTCGGCCTGGTGGCCGATCCGGGGCACCCCTCACTGGCCGACGAGGTCCTGGACTGGTTCGCCGCGACAGCACCTGCTACCGCACCCCGGCCGGCCCGGACGGTCACGGTCTCCAGCACCGAGACGCACCTGTTCCCGGCGCTCGACCGGCACGGCTACCGCCGTACGGGCGAGGGGCCCTTCTTTGTGCACATGGTCATGGACCTGGCCGACGGCCTGCCCGAGCCGAGCCCGCCCGCCGGATACCGCCTGCGCGCGGTGGGCGACGCCGACGTCCCCCAGCGCGTCGCCGCGCACCGGGCGGCGTTCCATCCGTCCAGGGTGACCGAGGAGAGCTACCGTGCGGTCCGGCGGGCCTGGCCGTACCGGCCGGATCTGGACTGGGTCGCCGCGGCGCCGGACGGGCGCGCCGCGGCGTTCTGCCTGGTCTGGCTGGACGAGGCCAACCGGGCCGCCCGGATCGAACCGGCGGGCACCGCACCGGGCCACCGCCGGCGCGGCCTCGCCCGGGCCGTCTGCCTGGCCGCGCTGCACGCGGTGCGACGGGCGGGCGCACGGCGGGCCGTGGTGAGCCCGCGCGGCGACGACGCCTATCCGGTGCCCGCCCGGCTGTACCGGTCGCTCGGGTTCCGCGAGTGCGCCAGGAGCCTCGGCTACCGCCGCTCGGCGTAGCGGGCCAGCGCGGTCGGCGCTGCCGGTGATCATGCCGATCCGCCTGATTGCGTTCAGTTCAGCACGTCAGAGGCAGCCCCGGCCGTCCTGGACTCCGCGTGCATTGCGACCGTGACCATCGGGCCGAACACACAGCCGATGCCGAACCGGGCCACGATCAGAGCGCTGGAACGTGTACCACCGCGGCTGACGTCGACAAGCGGCGCGAGCCAGGTCATGCCGTTGCCGTGGACTCGCCCTTGGAGCGGCGGCTGCCGTCCGGTCGGCGGGAGCACGCCGGCCCTTGACGTCCCCCTCGCATGCTTCTTAATTTGATTCAAATTCAGGCCTGTGGGACCGATCGGAGTAATCCATGCGAAAAGACAGGTGGCGCCGGCTCGGGATGTCGGCGGCACTTCCCCTGGTCGTCGGCACTGCCATTCCCGCAGGTGCAGAGACCCTCCCGGCGATCGGTGCGGACACCGTGCTGCGTCACGGGTTCATCTACACGGTGGATGCGCGTGACAGCGTCGCCCAGGCGATGGCGATCGACGAAGGGAAGATCATCTATGTCGGTGACGACGCGGGCGTGCGGCGCTTCATCGGCAGGAAGACCGAGGTGATCGACCTCAAGGGCCGCATGGTGATGCCGGGCCTACACGAGGGGCACATACATGACATCAGCCGCAGCGACCAGAAGACCTGCGACCTCAAGGCCGAGCCGCTGACGGTCGAGCAGTTCCAGAGCCGGGTCGGGGACTGCCTGGCCGATCCCGAACTGGGCAGCAAGCCAGACGACTTCCTCCAGGTGACGAACCTCTACATGCAGTTCCTGCGGCCGGCGGGCACCACGCCGCACAAACGCATGCTCGACGCGCTCGGCACCGAGCGACCTATCGTCGTCAGTGCGGCGGTCACCGGGCATACCATCTTGGTCAATCAGAAGGCGTTGGACCTGGCCGGGATCACCAAGGACACACCCGACCCCCCGGCCGGGCGGATCAACCACGACAAGAACGGCGAGCCGAACGGCCTGCTCGAAGATGCCGCCGCCGACCTGGTGACCAAGCTGATCCCGCCACCGCCCCCCATCTCCGCCAAGCGCACCGTCGAATTGGCGGCCCTGCGGATGCGGGACTTCAGCAAAGAGGGCATCACCAGCTTCTTCGTGCCGGGGAGCGATCCCGACACCATCAGGACCTTCCAGCAACTCAGGAAAGACGGTGGTCTGACCGCCCGCGCGCACTTCGCGATCTTCACAGACGTCGGTGAGCTGCGCAAACCCAAGACGCTGTACAAGCGCCTCGCCGCGATCCGCAAGGAACTGGAGCACCCCCGGGAGATCCCCGTCTCGGTGCGCTCCTGGCGTCCGGGCAAGCAGAAGGGGCCACGTCTGGTGGCGGAGCCCGGCATCTCCGTCGACGGTGTGAAGATCTTCCTCGACGGCATCGCCCAGTACCCGGCGCAGACCGCGGCCATGCTGAAGCCGTACCTGGACGTCAAGGGCAAGCCGCGCACGGGGAAGTCGGCCCGCGGGGAACTGTACATCGACGGCAGGCTGCTCAACCCGGTCGTCACCGAGCTCGAGCGGCAGGGGTATCAGGCTCACATCCACGCCATCGGCGACCGGGCGGTCAGGACCGCGCTGGACGCGTTCGAGGCGGCGCGCAAAGCGAACCCCTCCCTCAGGGCGCATCAGACCATCGCCCACGCGGAAGTGGTCGACCCCGCCGACTACAAGCGGTTCGGCACCCTGGACGTGACCGCGTCGATGGGTCTGCAGTGGGCCAAGCCCGCACCGGACTCCACAGAGGCGGTCAAGCCATATCTTGGCAAGCGATTCGACCTGTACGAACCCACCGAGCCGATCACGCGCGGGGGCGGGAAGGTCTCGTTGGGCAGCGACTGCTGCCTCGATCCGTTCGACGAGTGGTTCGGCTTGGAGGTGTCCATCCTGCGTGAGGCCGACTGGGGCAAGGACTTCCCGCAGTACGCGGGGAAGGTCAACGCTCTGCCGGGCCTCTCGCTGCCCGAGGCGATCCGCGCGGTCACCATCAACGGCGCCTACCAGATGCACCAGGAGAAGGTCACCGGCTCGCTGGAGCCAGGCAAGCTGGCCGACCTCGTCGTCCTCAACCAGAACATCACCAAGGTGCCGCTCGACGACATCTCCAAGACGGACGTCCTGATGACCATGGTCGGAGGCAGGAAGGTCTGGGTCGACCGGAGGTTCCAGGTGCAGTGACCACGAGCGTTGTCAACGCTTCAGCTTGATCGATAGGAAGACCTCCGGTGTGGTGGAGGTGTCTAGGCTCCACACCACGCACGGAGGTCTTCGTGTCCCACCGTGATGCCCGCCTTGACCGTCCATGGAAGACGGCTGCTGGTCCACCGCGTCCTGGGTCGCCCAGAGCTCCGCTTCGGGACGCGCCATCTGGCCGATCCTCCGATAGGGAAAGATATCCTTCACAGGGTTTCCTCCTTCATAGTGACGGGCGGGATGGCTGACCGGACCAAGACGCAGGAGCGCGGCCGCCAGGCCCGGCTCAAGGTGCTTGAGGCCGCGCTCGCCGAGATCGCGGAACATCCCGTCGCCGACATCCAGGTCCAGCGGATCGCCGAGCGGGCCGGGATGAGCCCCGCGCGAGTGCTTTACTACTTCGAGTCCCGCGACCGCATCCTCGCCGAGACGTTCCGTTGGACCGAACGTCTGCTGACCGAGCGCCGCGCGAGCGAGCTGAGCGAGATCGTCGACCCCCAGGAGAGGCTCGACCGCTACGTCCAGCTCTACCTGCCCGTCGACAGCCGCGACGTCTCCTGGAAGCTCTGGCTGGAGGCCTGGCTTCGTTCGGGAACGAACGACGAGATGAGGCGCACGGCGGAGGAGATCGACAGCGGCTGGCTGCGGGATCTGGCGGCGATCATCGGTGACGGCGCCGCGAGCGGAGTGTTCCGCTCGATCGCCGTCGAGGAGTTCCTGCCGTGGTTCAACGCGCTGCTGGACGGGCTGGCGGTCCACGTGCTCATCGGGAGGCTCAGCCGCGCGCAAGCCGTACGGGCCGCCCTGAGGCACGCCGGCGACGAACTGGGCGTCGTGCCGACGTCGTGAGGCCCGCCCGACGGCCACTTCCTGCCGTCCGCCGACTCGACCGCTCCTTTCTCGAACCGGCCTGCTGACGAGCCGGCGATGGCCCGCTCGGTCCGAGCGGCGGCCACGTCACGAGGCCGCCCCAGCACAGCAGGTGGCTCCGTACGCGTGCCGCGCCCGCCTCGGACGCGTCCCCGACGATCAGTGGTAGGAGAGCTCCCTGATACTCGTCACCGTCGGCGCCGGCCTCGCGCGAGGTGTCCCGCTCTGGGGCAGGACGCGAGGAGCTTGACGATCGCGACGATCCCGACCACGACGATCAGGCCGCGCAGCACCCACGGTGGCAGCCGGCGTCCGACACGGGCCCCGATCACCCCGCCCAGGGCCGACCCAGTCGCGATGAGCGCGACGTCCGGCAGTGCGGCGATGGTGACAAACACGACCGCCGCGACGAGGTTGACGGCTCCAGTGAGGAGGTTCTTGACGGCGTTGTTGCGTTGGACGTCCCCGCCGTGCAGAGCCCCCAGCAGGCCCATGAGCAGCACTCCCTGAGCGGCGCCGAAGTAACCTCCGTACGTTCCGGCACCGGCCGTCGCCCACAGGAGGGTAAGACGCGGCTTGTGCCCCCGTGACGCGTGGCGGGCCGCGAGCCGGCGGTTGATGGCGGGGCCGGCGACTACGAGAACCAGGGCAAGCGTGATGAGTACCGGGACGATCGCCTTGAACGCCTCGGGGGAAGGGCGAGCAGCAGCGCGGCGCCGAGGATCGCCCCGATGATCGAGGCCGAGCCCAGCCAGACGACCAGCGATCGCTGCCCGGTGAGATCGGCCCTGTAGCCGTGAGCGCCCATGAAGGACCCCGTATGAGACCAAGGGTGTTGGTGACGTTGGCGGTGAGCGCCCGTTGTGCCGTCTCGGGCACGTCGGTCTCGCACTGGACGACGGGCGCGCCGACCTTGCCGGCTTCCATCGCCCCGACGACCCAGCGCGGTGAGGCGACCGACTCGTACGGGCCGCGTCCCAGGGCGAGGTTGAGCGCGAGGTGGGTGTGGATCTGCGGCTGTGCCCGGCCGCCCATCGTGCCGTGCGCACCGACCAGCCGCCCGGTTGTGGCGTCCCGCACGAGCACGGGCATGAGAGTGTGGGGTGGACGACGTCCGCCGGCAAGGACACCGGCGGAGCCTGGTGTGAGGTTGAACGCGGCGCCGCGGTTGTGCAGCAGTACACCCGTCCCAGGGTCGAGCAGGCCAGATCCGAACGCGTGGAAGACGCTTTGGATGAGACAGGCCCACTGCCCGGAACCGTCCGCGGCGACGACGGCGACGGTGTCGCCGAGCGGCTTGGGCGTCTTGGCCAGGGGCGGCGTCGCTGGGTTGGCGACTATGTGGTCCGCGAGGCGCTCCGCTGCTGTGGGCGATTCGAGGATGGACGCCGTCCACGGGTCCATCGCACCGTCCTGCCCGGGATCGCCGAGCCGCAGGTCCCGCTCGACGGCGAGCCGGGCGAGGGTTCGAGCGAGCGGGCCCGTGTCGGCTCCGAGCGGGTCGAGGATGTGCTCGAGCCGCTCGGCGAGCACGTCGATCACCCGCAGGCCGGCGAGGAAGAAGCCCCCCTGGGTGTTGCCTGCGCTCGCCAGGTACTCCTCCGGTCCGAAACGCGCCGCGAGCGGCTTGCTTCAGCGTCGAGTGGTGCGCCGCGAAATCCCCGACGGTCATCGCTGAGCCGTTGTCGCGCAGCAGCCGTACGAGCGAAGCCGCGACCTCCCCTGTGTAGAACGCCTCCGGCCCGTGCGCGGCGATGAGTTCGAGCGTGTCGGCCAGTCGCGGCTGGAGCATCGTCGCGCCGGGGCCGAGGACTGCCCCTTCCCTGACGAGCACCCCCGACAGGCCGGGGTCGGCGGCGATCCGGGCGGCTTCCCGGGCGAGGTCGCGGGCGAGACCCTCACTCACCGGGACCCCGTCCCGGGCGAGCATCGCAGCCGGAGCGAGGGCGGCGGACACCGGCCTGGTCCCCCAGAGCCGGGCGAGCTCGTGCCAGCCGTCGACGACCCCGGGCACCGTCACGGCCAGAGCGCCGTCGACCGGCAGGTGGGTGTACCGCGAGCGCAGAGCGTCGATGTCGGCATCCCTGGGGGCACGCCCGCTCGCGTTGAGCACGTGGGCGGTCCCGTCCGGCAGGCCGACGAGGGCGATGAGATCACCCCCGACGGAGCACTGGTTCGGGTAGACGACGGCCAGGACGGCCGCTGCGTCGAGCGCGGCGTCGACCGCGTTGCCCCCGCCGTGGAGCACGTCCGCGCCCGCCTGAGAGGCGAGTTCGTGCGGGCTGGCGATGGCGTATCGGCCCGATGCCTCGCGGGGCGGCACGGGGAGGTCACCGGGTGCCACGGAGGGAGAAAACACGGTTCACAAGGCCCTTCGGGCGATGACAGGCGTTTCGGGGGACACCGGGAGACGAAGTTCAGCGGACGTGGGCGACGATGAGCTGTTGGATCTGCTCCAGGTGTTCGCGCATCGCCGCCGCAGCGGACTCCGGGTCGCGGTCGGCGACGGCGGCGTAGATCTTCTTGTGCGCGGCCAGGGATACCTGAACCCGGCGCGCCGACTGCAGCGCCGCCTGCCGTGACTTCGGCTCAGCAGCGGGTTGTGCGTCATCCGGGCCCGCGCGAGATGGAAATCCACGTCGAGGACGGCATACCGCTCGAAGGACTGATCGCCGTTTCGCGCCGCGGCCTCGCTTTCCTCCAAGAGGGTGCGAAGCGCGTCGATCTCGGCCGGGGGCGACACCGATGACTAAACTGCAGTCGCACGGTGCACGCGCGGCCTGCGTCGCCCTCGCCGCGACCCTGCTCGCGGCATGCGGGAGCGGATCGAGCTCGACCGGGGCGTCCGCCGGCGCAGGGGCGTCAACCGGCGCCGACGCGGCGCCGGCCGCGGGAACGGGGGCCGTATCCGTACCGGCGGGCGCGCTGCTGAAGGATGGTGAGATCACCTTCTGCTCCGACGTCAGCGCCCCGCCGCTCGAGTTCCTCGATGCGAATCAGAAGCCGGCCGGCGCCGAAATCGAACTCGGCGAGGCCCTCGCGAAGGCGATGGGGGTCAAGGCGGTCTGGGCGAACACCGGCTTCAACGGCATTATCCCGGCGCTGCAGGCCAAGCAGTGCGACGCCACTTTGTCGCACAGCTGTTCATCAAGCCCGAGCGGGAGAAGGTCGTCGACTTCGTTCCGTACCTCAACAGCTCGAACACGGTTGTCGTGAAGGCCGGAGGCTCGGCGGTCACGGGACTGGACGGCCTCTGCGGCAAGAAGGCCGCGGCTCAGACCGGCACCACCGTGGCCGACCATCTGAAGCAGGCGAACTCCAAGTGCACGTCATCCGGTGGCGGAGCCATCGACATTCGGCTGTTCGCCAAGGACTCGGACGCCCTGCAGCAGCTCAAGCTCGGTCTCGTGGACGCCTACGCGACAACCCTCGAGACCGCGGCCTACGTCATGAAGCAGCAGCCCGGCCAGTTCGTCACGGCGGGGGAGCCGTTCGGTGCAGCAGCGGGTCGCCATCGCGCGGGCCCTCGCGATGCGTCCAGCGGTCATGCTCTTCGACGAACCGACGAGTGCGCTCGACCCCGAGATGGTCGGGGAGGTCATCGCCGTCATCCGCGAGCGTGCCGACGAAGGGATGACCATGGTCGTCGTCACGCATGAGATGGGTTTCGCCCGGGCTGCGGCCGACCGTATCGTCATGATGGACGCTGCTGGCCGGATCCTCGAGGAAGGCCCCGCCGAGCAGATGATCAGCGCCCCCGTGCACGACCGGACCCGGCGCTTTCTCACGCAGATCGTCCATTGATCGACTTCCTCCGTCACGGCCTGCGCATCAGCCTGGTCCTCGCTGTCGCCGTTCTGCTCGCCACCGCTTCCATCGGGCTTCTCTTCGGTGGCGTCAGCATGGTGAACCGATCGACCGGCCGGCTCCGTTCAGTGCCTGGGCCGTGCGGATCAGGTGGATGTGGGTGAACGCCTGAGGGAAGTTGCCGAGTTGGCGGCGTGTTCTGGGGTCGTATTCCTCGGCGAGGAGGCCGACGTCGTTGGACAGGGCGACGAGGCGTTCGAACAGTTCGACCGCGTCGTCGTGGCGGCCGATCATGGCTCTGGCCTGGGCGAGCCAGAAGCTGCAGGCGAGGAAGGCGCCTTCGCCGCCGGGGAGGCCGTCGACGGGGTTGTCCTCTGCCAGTGGGTAGCGCAGGACGAAGCCGTCGGTCATGAGTTCGCGTTCGATGGCCTCGACGGTGCCGATGACGCGGGGGTCGTCGGGGGGCAGGAAGCCGACGATGGGGATCTGCAGGAGGGCGGCGTCCAGTTCGCGGGAGCCGTAGGACTGGGTGAAGGTGTTGCGTTCGGGGTCGTAGCCCTTGTCGCAGACCTCGGTGTGGATGCGGTCGCGCAGGGCACGCCAGCGCTCCACGTCGCCGCGCCGGCCCAGCTCCTCGATGACGCGGACCATGCGGTCGGCCGCGACCCAGGCCATGACCTTGGAGTGGACGAAGTGGCGGCGGGGGCCGCGCACCTCCCACAGTCCCTCGTCGGGCTGGTCCCAGTTGTGCTCGAAGAACTCCATGATCTTCGTGACCAGGGCCCAGGCGTGGTCGTCCGGCGGCATGCCCTGCTTGCGCGCCTGGTAGAGGGCGTCGACGAACTCCCCGTAGATGTCGAGTTGGAGCTGGGTCGCCGCGCCGTTGCCGATCCGCACGGGCGCCGAGTTCTCGTAGCCCGGCAGCCAGTCGAGGGTCATCTCCGGCAGGCGGCGTTCTCCGGCCACGCCGTACAGGACCTGGACGTCCTCGGGGCGGCCGGCGATGGCGCGCAGCAGCCAGGAACGCCAGGCGGCGGCCTCCTCGACGTACCCGGCGCCGGTCAGCGCGTCGAGCGTCATGGAGGCGTCGCGCAGCCAGCAGTAGCGGTAGTCCCAGTTGCGCACCCCGCCGACGTGCTCGGGCAGCGAGGTGGTCGGCGCGGCCACGATGCCGCCGGTCGGGCTGTAAGTCAGCGCCTTGAGCGTGATCAGCGAGCGGACCACGGCCTCGCGCCAGCGGCCCTGGTGACCGCACCGCGAGACCCACTCCTGCCACAGGAGCCTGGTCTCGGCGAGCTGCTCCAGCGGGTCGATCCGCTCCGGCTCCGACTGGTGGGACGGGTGCCAGGTGAACACGAACGGCACCCGCTGCCCGGCGGTCACCGTGAACGTCGCCTCGTGCCGGTAGTCGCCGCCGCGGAGCGGGACGCCGGAGTGGATCCAGACCGAGTCGGGGCCGCCGATGGCGTGCAGGTGCCCGTTCCTGCGGCGCACCCAGGGGACGATGCGGCCGTAGTCGAAGCGGATGCGGATCTCCGTCGTCATCTCCACGGTGCCGGACAGGCCCTCCACGATCCGTACGAGATCGGGGTTGGCGTGCCGGGGCGGCATGAAGTCGATCACTTTGACCGCGCCCGTGGGCGTCTCCCAGACGGTCTCCAGGATGAGCGTGTCCTCGACGTACGCGCGGCGCGTGGCCTGCTCGTGTCCAGCGGGGGCCAGGCGCCAGAAGCCGTTGGACTCGTCGCCGAGCAGCCGCGTGAAGCAGGAGGGGGAGTCGAACCGCGGCAGGCACAGCCAGTCGATCGAGCCGTCCCGGCCGACGAGGGCGGCCGACTGCATGTCGCCCACCAGGGCGTAGTCCTCGATCCGCATGCCCGTCACGCTACCCGGAGCAGGCAGCCGTCTCATCCGTGATCGCTCACGTCCGTCGAAAAATGTATTCCGGGCGGAATGCCGGAGCCCGCGCGCCGAAACGGTCGGGAATCGAGGCTCGGTGGTCCCCCGGCCACCTGACCGGTCCGAGTGCCGGAAGAAGGGGCCGCCTCCCGTTGCGGGAGGCGCCCCGACGGTCCCCGTGAAACGGGGTGTCCGGGGGCAGGCGACGCGGCCCGCCCGTCAGAAGGCCGGACAGGTCATCGCGTGGCGAGGAAGTCCGCGATGGCTGCCGTGACCTCCTTACCGGTGGCGTGGCCGGTCACGACCCGCATGACCCGGCCATGCAGGTCGTCGACGCCGTACCGGTCGTAGACGTCGGAGATCAACAGGTCGAGCCAGGGCCGGGGGATGCCGCCCGGCTTGCCGTGGGGCGGCCGGCCGAGGTATGCCGTGATGCCCTCGGCGATCCGCCGCCCGGCCGCCGCGGCGGCTTCCGGCAGGGAACCACGACGGTCCGCGGGCAGCCGATCGATGATTTCCGTCACCGTGCCGAGGTCGGCGACGGCCATGTCGATCTCACCGGAATCGGTGAGGCCGCTGGAGGCGATTCCCGCGAGCAGGTCCTTCGCCTGGACGATCGTCTTCACCACCGCGAGTCGCTGGGTCAGCGCGTCGGCGTCGGCACCGGCGGGAAGCTTGGCGATGGCGGTCTCGGCGGCCCGGGCGTTCGCGGCCGACGGGTCCGCCTCCGCGGCGGCCACCGCGTCCTTGGCCGCCTTCAGCGCCTCCTCCTGGCCCGCGGTGAGGTCGATGCTCATCGACCCGATGATGAAGGGCAGGTTGCTGGCGCCGACGATTCGCATGTCGGCGTTGCCGTTCTGCCGGTTGCG
This sequence comes from Microbispora sitophila, assembly GCF_014892245.1. NCBI lineage: Bacteria > Bacillati > Actinomycetota > Actinomycetes > Streptosporangiales > Streptosporangiaceae > Microbispora > Microbispora sitophila. Next base: position 126,003 of record NZ_JADBGC010000017.1, read on the forward strand.
GAACATGGCCTGGGGCAGGTCGAGTGTCACGGTCTGCCAGGTGTTCACCATGGCCTGGGTGATCTGCACCCGCGACGCGCTCTGGTAGGCGGACCCGGTGGCCGCGGAGTCGTACTGCAGGACGAACGAGCCGGCCACCGGAGAGCGGTACTCGACTGTCGCCTTGGCGTCGTACGGGCCTCCGCTGATGTGTGCGTCGTCGATCCCGAGGTAGAGATTGTTGCCGCTGTTGAAGGGGTTCTTGTCCACCTGCAGGGCGCGGCGGCCGTCGACGGTGATCTCGTGCGCCGGACCGCTCTCGTAGGGAATCCAGGTCAGACCGTCGGACTCGCCGGAGAAGTCCATGGAGACATGGGTCACCCGGGGCGCGGGCGGGACGACGTCGATCTTCATGGCCGAGATGGCGAGCTGCAGGTTGGCCGGAGCGGACAGGCGCAGGTCGGCGCCTCCGTTCTGGCGGTTGGTGAATCGGATGTCGGGGATCTCGATCGTAGTGGTCTGCCACCGGCTCACCTGGTCGGCGCCGATCGAGACCGGCGTCGACTTCTGGTAGGCGGATCCGCTGTTCGCCGAGTCGTACTGGAGGAAGAACGACCCAGCGACGGGGGAGCGATAGCTGATCGTGGCCTTGACCTTGTAGGGTCCGCCGGAGATCGCCGCGTCGTCGACGAACATGTACAGCTGGTTGGCACCGCCGAACGGGTTCTTCTGCAGTTCGAGCGCCTTGCGGTCGTCGACGGTGGTCTCGCGGAAAGGACCGTCCTCGTAGTCGCTGTACGTCAGCCCGTCGCTCTTGCCTGCCGCCACGTCGAAGGAGACGGAGGTCTTGTTGGGCACGGGGTTCTTCACGGGCGGATCCGGATCGGCCCAGTCGGAGCGCTCGGCCATGTAGGCCCTGCCCTGGGCGTCCTTCTTCAGGATGAAGTAGTAGTCCACCTTGCCGCCCAGGGACAGGTACTCGGCCTTCAGCGACTCCTTCGTGACCGTGAGCCGCATGGCCCCGAAGTGCTCGGCATCACGGAACTTGCTGCCGGGAGCGACGCTGAAGATGGGCGTAAGGCCCGCGCCGCCGTTTCCGGTGATTGCGATGTTGTAACCGTCTGCCGTGACGATGTGCTCGGCGTGGTGATCGTGGCCCGCCAGGATCAGGTCGACCTCGGGCAGCTTCACCCACGACCGATCGGGGTTGTTGCCGGCCTTGCCGGAAGAGAAGATCGGCTGGTGCTCGCCGGTGAGCACCCACTCGGCGGTGCTGCGGGTGACCGTGTTCTTGTAGCGGTCGTAGATGGGCGGCATCGTGGCGCCCGACGACTGCTGGCAGTTGGCGTCGGGGTTGACGAAGTCGACCAGGCCGTTGCCGAAGCCCGCCACGTAGGCCACCGGGACCTTGAAGTGGTCCACGCTGGGCTGGACGCTCTCCGGGCTGCATCCGTTGCCGTAATCATGGTTACCCATGATCGGGAAGAAGCGGCCCGCGTCGATGTCGGCCTTGTACGGCGCCTGGGCCTTCACCACCTCATCGGGCAATCCTTGCTGGTAGGTGTTGTCGCCGACGGTCAGGATGGCGGAGGGATTCCACGAGTGCACCATGTCGGCCACCTGGTACTCCTCGGCGCAGGTACGGTCCACACCGCAGCCGCCGTAATCGCCGATCACCGCGAGAACCATCTGGTCCTGGGGCGGCCGAGCGGGATCCACCGCAGCCGTGATCCGCTCGAGTTCGTCCCCCGCCGCCTGCACCGGCTGGGGCGCCACCGAGATGATCGCCGTGGCGGCCGCGGCCAGTGGTGACAACAGCCTCGTCGCGAGTGACACGTTCCGCCTCACACTCCCCAATAGGCACAAAGATGATCACATCGGACGCTAAATCACCTCTCCGACGAAGAGTTGAAAGAGGTATGAACATGGCTATTCGAACAGATAACGCCCGGCCGGCAGGGGGATGCACCTGGCCGCGCTCCTGGCGGAGTCACTCCGGAGACTGGAGCCGCCAACAGCCCGGGCCGCTCCCCGCGAGGAGCCCTCTGCGGCCGACGGTCCGCGCGGCGGGACCGCGGGGTGAGGGACCGATGCTCCTCCGGACATCGCGGACCGGCATCAGGCGGTGAGCCGAGCCAGGTCCCCGCTCAGTGCCTGGGCGGTGTGGATCAGGTGGATGTGGCTGAAGGCCTGGGGGAAGTTGCCGAGTTGGCGGCGTGTTCTGGGGTCGTATTCCTCGGCGAGGAGGCCGACGTCGTTGGACAGGGCGACGAGGCGTTCGAACAGTTCGACCGCGTCGTCGTGGCGGCCGGTCATGGCTCTGGCCTGGGCGAGCCAGAAGCTGCAGGCGAGGAAGGCGCCTTCGCCGCCGGGGAGGCCGTCCACGGGGTTGTCCTCTGCCAGTGGGTAGCGCAGGACGAAGCCGTCGGTCATGAGTTCGCGTTCGATGGCCTCGACGGTGCCGATGACGCGGGGGTCGTCGGGGGGCAGGAAGCCGACGATGGGGATCTGCAGGAGGGCGGCGTCCAGTTCGCGGGAGCCGTAGGACTGGGTGAAGGTGTTGCGTTCGGGGTCGTAGCCCTTGTCGCAGACCTGGGCGTGGATGCGGTCGCGCAGGCCACCCCACCGGTCGAACGGCCCGGTACGGCCCAGCTCCGCGGCCCCCCGGGTCATGCGGTCCATCGCCAGCCAGGCCATGATCTTGGAGTGGACGAAGTGGCGGCGGGGGCCGCGCACCTCCCACAGTCCCTCGTCGGGCCGGTCCCAGTTGTGCTCGAGGAACACGGCCCCTTTCGCCAGCAGCGACCAGGTGTAGTCGTCGGGCGGCATCCCCTGCTTGCGCGCCCGGTAGAGGGCGTTGGCCACCTGGCCGTAGACGTCGAGCTGGAACTGGCCGGCGGCGCTGTTGCCGATGCGGACGGGGCGTGAGCCCTCGTACCCGGGCAGCCAGTCGAGCGTCATCTCCGGCAGGCGGCGTTCTCCGGCCACGCCGTACATGATCTGGTGGTCCTCGGGGCGGCCGGCGATGGCGCGCAGCAGCCACACGCGCCAGGCGTCCGCCTCCTCGAGGTACCCGGCCCGCAGGAGCGCGTCGAGCGTCATGGATGCGTCGCGCAGCCAGCAGTAGCGGTAGTCCCAGTTGCGCACCCCGCCGACGTGCTCGGGCAGCGACGTGGTCGGCGCGGCCACGATGCCGCCGGTCGGGCTGTAAGTCAGCGCCTTGAGCGTGATCAGCGAGCGGACCACGGCGTCGCGCCAGCGGCCCCGGTAGCCGCACCGGGCGGCCCAGTCCTGCCATAGCCGGATGGTCAGGCCGAGCTCGGCGAAGGGGTCGATGGCCTGGGGTTGCGGCTGGTGGGAGGGGTTCCAGGTGAACACGAACGGCAGCCGCTGCCCGGCGGCGACCCTGAACGTCGCCTCGTGCCGGTAGTCGCCGCCCCACAGCGGGACGGGCGAGTGGATCCACACCGAGTCGGGGCCGCCGACGGCGTGCAGATGGCCGCCCGCCCGGCGTGCCCACGGCACGATCCGGCCGTAGTCGAAGCGGATGCGGATCTCCGTGGTCATCTCCACGACCCCGGACAGGCCCTCCACCACCCGGACCAGGTCCGGGTTGCCGGAGCGGACCGGCATGAAGTCGACCACCCTGGCCGTCCCGGTGGAGGTCTCCCAGTCGGTCGCGAGCACCAGCGAGTCCTCGACGTACGCCCGCCGGGCAGCCCTGTCGCGTCCCGCGGCGGCCAGCCGCCAGAAGCCGTTGTGCTCGTCGCCGAGCAGCCGGGCGAAGCAGGAGGGGGAGTCGAACCGCGGCAGGCACAGCCAGTCGATCGAGCCGTCCACGCCGATCAGGGCGGCCGACTGCGTGTCCCCGATCAGGGCGTAGTCCTCGATCCGCATGCGCTCACCTCCCCGCGCTCAGATCCCCTTCAGCGCCGGGCGTGGGCTTCCTCCCTCGGCAGCGGTCCCACGTCGGCCTGCCGGCCCGGGCGCACCCGCGCGTGCCGCTGCCCGGGGCCCGGTCCCGTACGGCCCGCCAGGGCGTCGGCCACGACCCCGGTCGCGAAGGCGTAGACGGCCTTGTGGAGCAGGTCGACGCCGAGTTCGAGGCGGGGCCAGGTCGGGGGCGGCGCGCCGACCCCCGTGGCGTTCTCCAGGATCTGGTCGTTGGTGAGCCGCACCACGGCGAACTTGGCCGACGACCACGGGCCCCGCAGCCCGGCGTGGGCCATGACGGAGCGCAGGACCCCCAGCAGGGCGCCCTCGCCGTAGTGCATGGCCCAGTTCACGGCGTCGGACGCGCGCCCGGACCGCTCGGCCATGCCGGTCAGGCGTTCGAGGACCCGCGCAGGCACGTAGGAGCCGGGCCGCCCGGTCAGGCGCTGCTCCACCTTCTCGCCGAGGGTCATCACCGCAGCCCCGGCCGCCCCGGCGACCAGGCCTTCCCAGAGCGCTCGCCTCATCATGACGGCTTCGTACCCGGTGGCCGGGCGGTGTCCCCGGCGGGAGCCCACAGCTTCATGAAGACCTGCGTCACCGGGCCGATCGTCAGGGCGAACACCACCGTGCCGATCCCGACCGTGCCACCGAGCAGCCAGCCCACGGCAAGCACGCTGATCTCGACGACCGTGCGGGCGAGCCGGATCGACAGGCCGAGCCGGTTGAGGCCCGTCATCAGGCCGTCGCGCGGCCCCGGGCCGAAGCCCGCGTGGATGTAGAGCCCGGAGGCGGCGGCGATGGCGACGATGCCGCCCAGGAGGAAGGCCCACTGGACCGGCCAGGCCGCGGGCGCGGGGACCAGCGCCATCACCCCGTCGGCGCTGGTGCCGACCACCAGGACGTTGCTGATCGTGCCGAGACCGGGCCGTTGCCGCAGGGGGATCCACAGCAGCAGCACCAGCGCGCCCACCAGGTTGATGCACAGGCCGATCGACCACCCGGTGCGCACCGACATGCCCTGGTGGAAGACCTCCCAGGGGTCGAGTCCCAGTCCGGACCTGACGAGCAGGGCGATTCCGGCGCCGTACAGCGCCAGGCCGGTGTAGAGGCGGAAGAGCCGCAGGGGGAGCGAACGGGGGCGGGGGAGGGAGAGTTCGGTCATAGTCGGGCCATCGTGCAGGCCGGTGGGGTTGCGGGAAAAGAGCCAATCGGAGAAATTGGCCTTCATGGACCGGCATCTCAGCGCCCCTCAGCTCGCCCGGCTCGTCCGGAACGGTGCGGGAGGCACGCCGGAGGCGCGGCCCTACTACCGGGCGCTCGCGGAAGCCGTACGCGGCCTGGTCCTCGACGGGAGGCTCGCCGTGGGGGTGCGCCTGCCGGCCGAGCGGCACCTGGCCGAGGCCCTCGGCGTGAGCCGCACCACGGTGACCGCCGCGTACGACCGGCTGCGCGAGCAGGGCTACCTGGAGAGCAGGCAGGGATCCGGCAGCCGCGCGGCCCTGCCCGACGCGGGCGCGCTCGGGACCGACAACCCGTGGCTCGCGTCCGACGACGACGGGCTGCTGCCGCTGCACTCCGCCGCGCCCCCGGCCAGCGCCCTGCTCGGGGAGGCCATCGAGGAGGCGGGCCGGGCCTACCACCGGTACGCGCTGGGCATGGGCTACCACCCGGCCGGGCTCGCGCCGCTGCGTGAGGCGATCGCCCGCAGGTACGGCGAGCGGGGGCTGCCCACCCGGCCCGAGCAGATCCTCGTCACGGCCGGGGCCCAGCAGGCCATCCACCTGCTGATGTCGGCGTTCGTCGGGCCACGCGACCCGGTGCTGGTCGAGTCGCCGACCTACCCGCACGCGATCGACGCGGCCCGGATGCGGGGAGCCCGCCTGGTGCCGGTCGGCGTCCAGGAGGACGGCTGGCACCTCGACCTGATGAGCAGCGCGATGCGCCAGTCGGCGGCCCGCCTCGCCTACGTCATCCCCGACTTCCAGAACCCGACCGGCCACCTGATGGCCGACGCCGCTCGCGCCGAACTGGTGGAGGCGGCCCGCCGGCACGGAGTCACGCTGATCGCCGACGAGAGCTGGGCGGAGATCGCGCTGGACGAGACGGCGCGGGCGGCGCCGCTGGCCGCGTTCGGCATCGGCGACCGGGTGATCAGCGTGGGCTCGGCCTCGAAGCTGTGGTGGGGCGGCCTGCGGGTCGGCTGGATCCGGGCCGGCGCCGCGACCATCCGCCGCCTGGCCGGGCTGCGGGCCGCCGTGGACATCGCGGGCGCGGTCTTCGAGCAGCTCGTGGTGGCGCGCCTGTTCGAGCGGACCGAGGAGGCGCGCGCCGAGCGCCGCCGGGCGCTCGGCGCGTCGTGCGCGGCGCTCGCCGCGGTCCTGCGCGAGGAACTGCCCGGCTGGGCGTTCACGGCGCCGCGCGGCGGCGGCTCGCTGTGGGTGCGGCTCGACGGGCCGGTGGCGAGCTCGGTCGCCGAGGCCGCCGCCGCCCGCGGCGTACGGCTGGCTCCGGGCCCGTGGTTCGGCGTGGACGGCACGCTGGAGCGCTACCTGCGGCTGCCGTTCACCCAGCCACCGGCCGTGATGGAGGAGGCGGTGCGCCGCATCGCCCGCGACCCCGCCGGTTATCGCCCGTGTACGCCGCTCACGCCGACCCTGTGAGCGTCAGCTCGGCGTGGGCACGGGCGGCACGTGGTGCTCGGCCATCAGCGTGCGGAGTTTGCGGACGAACAGCAGCATGACGAGCCCCGCCGCGACCGCGGCGAGCGCGAGGACGAGGAAGTACACGGGCATCGGCACGACCTTGGTCAGCCGGTAGGCCTGGCCACCGACGGAGTCGCCGAGGGCCATCGCGAGGAACCACAGGCCCATGAGCTGGTTCTCGAACGCCCGGGGGGCGAGCTTGTTGGTGACCGACAGCCCGGCCGGGCTGAGGAACAGCTCGGCGACGGTCTGGATGAGGTAGACCGACAGCAGCCACATGATCGAGACCTTCACCCCGCCGGAGGCGACGCCGGCCGCGACCGACATGACGACGAAGCTCAGGCCGACGATCACCAGGCCGACAGCGAACTTGAGCGGTGTGCTGATGCGGGTGCCCGCCTTGAGGAACATCTCCGCGAAGAGGGGGGCCACGATGATGATCGCGAGCGAGTTGACGTTGCCCACCCAGCCCGGGGGGACCGCGAAGCCGAGCACGTTCAGGTCGGTGTCGTTCTTCGCGAACAGCAGCAGCGCGCTCCCGGCCTGGTCGTAGACGAGCCAGAAGATCGCGGCGCCCAGGAACAGCCACACGTACGCGAACAGCCCGGTCCGCTCCTCCGCGGTGACCTCGCGCGAGGAGAACAGGAAGGCGAAGTACGCGACCGGCACCGCCGCCGTCACGACCGTGAGCACGAGGGCGAAGCGGTCCACGGTGAGCGTGCCGCTGAGCGCCCACAGGGCCAGCGCGCCCCCGCCGACGGAGAGCGAGACGCCCGCGACGACCTTGACGCGCCGCTCCTCGTCCGGTGTCAGGCGGTGGTCCGGCTCCTCGCCGGCGCCGCACAGGGTGGCCCGGCCTCGCACGTACTGCGTCAGGCCGAGGGCCATGCCGACCGCCGCCGCGCCGAAGGCGAGGTGCCAGCGGCCGCCCGTCTGGAGCCAGGGCACGATCATGATGCCGAGGAAGGCGCCCAGGTTGATGCCCATGTAGAAGATCGTGTAGCCGGAGTCGCGCCGGGCGTCGTCCTCGTGCCGGTACAGCTCGCCCACCAGCGCCGACATGTTGGGCTTGAGAAGCCCGCTGCCCAGCGCGATCAGTACGAGGCCGAGCCAGACGAACCCGCCGCCCATGGGCATCGCCATGCTGACGTGGCCGCCCATGATGACCAGGGCGCCGCACAGCACGGTCCTGCGCGCCCCGAGCAACCGGTCGGCGAGCCAGCCGCCCGCGAGGGCGAGCAGGTAGACCGAGGCGATGTAGACGCCGTAGATGCCGACCGCGGTCGTCTCGGGCAGGCCCATGCCGCCGCGCGTGACGGGCGCGGTCAGGAACAGCACGAGGATGGCGCGCATGCCGTAGTAGCTGAAGCGCTCCCACATCTCCGTGCCGAACAGCGTGGCCAGCCCCCGTGGATGGCCGAAGAACGTCCGATCGCCCACCGGCGGACCCGATCTTCCGGATGCCATGCGATCCCCCCGATCACGCATCATCCCGTGTACCTTACCTGCCTTTATGTCTTGTTTGTCCGATTATGATGGCCGTCTATAGCACACCCCGCCGTGCTTACCACCATCGGGGTCTTGTCCTCGGTGATCTCGTGTGGTGCGATGCATGCCACGCGTGCGAGATGCCCGTTGGGAGGCGCGATGACCGGCGTATTCGAGGAACGGGCCGCGATCGAGCGGGAGATCGAGGGCAGGACGGTGTGCGAGCAGCTCAGGTGGGCGGCGCAGGAGCATCCGGACTCGCCGGCCTACTCCGATCCCGCCGGCGACGGCTGGACGACGCTGACCTACGCCGAGGCGCGGAGGAGGGTGCTGCAGATCGCCGCGGGCTACGCCGCGCTGGGCCTGCGGCCGGGCGACGCCGTCGCGCTGATGCTGGTGAACCGCAGCGAGCACGTGCTGGCCGACCTCGGGGCCGTCCACGCGGGCGCCGTCCCCTGCTCCATCTACGCGACCTTCGCCCCCGAGCAGATCGCGTACGTCGCCCGCGACGTCGGGGCGCGGATCGCGGTGCTCGGCGGCCCGGCCGACCTGGCCCGCTGGGAGCCGGTGCTCGGCGAGCTGCCGGCGCTCACGAGGATCGTGATGCTGGAGGGCGCCCCCGAAGGCGACGAGCGCTTCCTGAGCTGGGAGGCGTTCCTGAGGCTCGGCGCCGACGCGCTGGCCGCCGACCCGGCCGCGGTGGAGTCGCGCTGGCGCGCGGTGACCCCGCAGGACACGCTGGCCGTCCTCTACACCTCGGGGACGACGGGCAACCCCAAGGGCGTCCCGCTGACGCACGCCAACGTGCTGTTCGAGATCGCCACGACCCAGCGGATGATCGGCCTGCCCACCCACGGCACGCAGATCTCCTACCTCACCTACGCCCACATCGCCGAGCGGGTGCTCAGCCTGTACCTGCCGCTGGTCAAGGTCAACCACGTCTACTTCTGCACGGACATGGCGAACCTCGGCCCCACGCTCGGCCGGGTGCGCCCGGTGCTGTTCTTCGGCGTCCCCCGCGTCTGGGAGAAGATGATGGCCCGGCTGCAGGCGCTGCTGGCCACCCAGCCGCCCGAGCAGCAGGAGAGCGTGCGCGCGGCGATGGCCGCCGGGCTCGCCTACGTCGAGGGGCTGCAGTACGGCCACACGGTCACGCCCGAGGTGCGGGAGGCCTACGAGCGGGCCGACGCCGCGCTGCTGTCGGTCGTCCGCGGCCTGATCGGGCTCGACCAGGCCCGCTGGTGCGCCACCGCCGCCGCGCCGATGCCGGAAGAGGTGCAGCGGTTCTTCGCCGGCCTCGGCCTGAAGGTCATCGACGTGTACGGCATGACCGAGACGACCGGCGCCTTCACCGTCAACTCGCCGGACGTATTCAAGCTCGGGACCGTGGGCCGGGCCGAGCCGGGCGTCGAGGTGCGGATCGCCGAGGACGGCGAGATCCTCACCCGCAGCCCGCTCAACACCCGCGGCTACCTCGGCCTGCCCGAGGCCACCGCCGAGCTCCTCGACGACGACGGCTGGCTGCACACCGGCGACGTGGGGTCGATCGACGAGGACGGCTTCGTCCGCATCGTCGACCGCAAGAAGGAGCTGTTCATCACCTCGGGCGGGGAGAACGTCTCCCCGGCCGCCATCGAGGGCCACCTGAAGGAGCACCCGCTCATCGGGCAGGCCCTCGCGTACGGGGACCGCCGGCCGTACCCGGTGGCGATCCTCACCCTGGACGGCGAGGTGGCGCCGGAGTGGGCGCGGGCGCGCGGCATCGCCTTCGGCTCCCTGGCCGACCTGGCCGAGCACCCGGACGTGCTCAAGGAGGTCGAGGCGGCGATCGAGTCGGCCAACCGCAAGCTCGCCCGGGTGCAGCAGGTCAAGCGGTGGCGGCTGCTGCCCGTCGAGTGGACGGCCGAGACCGCGGAGCTCACCCCCAGCCTCAAGCTCAAGCGCCGGGTGGTCCACGCCAGGTACGCCGAGGTGATCGAGGAGCTCTACACGACCGGCTGACCACGAGGCGGGTCCTCGCCGGGCCGAATTCTCGCCGGACCGAGTTTTTACCGGGACGGGAGTGTGTCGGGGGCGGGACGGCGCGCGGGCGTGCGTACGGTCACGGGGCATGATGAGACCTCTGCTCGCGACGCTGGTCCTCGCGACCGCGACGACGGCGGCGGCGGCCGCGCCGGCCCCCGCCTCCGGCGACCTGGCCATCCGCTCGGTCGAGGTGCGCCCGTCCGACCCCGTGGTCGGCCCGAGCGGGTCGGTGCGGCTGGTCGTCGACGTGGTGGCGCGCGGCGCGGACCGCGTCTCCGTCGTCCTGGAACCCGGCCGCGCCCCCTCGGGAGGGGACGACGCCGGAGGGGAGCCCGAGCCGGACGCGACCCCCTCGCCGCCGTCCGGGGACGCCGTGCCGGTGCCGTCCGTCTCCCCGGATCCGATGGTTCCCCCGGGCCCCGCCGTACCCGCGGCCGTGCCGCTGCCGGGCCTGGGCGGGCTGGCGTCCGCCGCGATGCCCGGCGTGATGGGCGCGTCGCGCGACGGCCGGCCGGCCCGGCGGGTCTCGTCGGGGGAGTGGGAGACCTGGCGGTTCTTCCCGGACAAGCCGCTGTCGCGGTGGTATCCGAGCGGCCCGTGGACGGTCACCGCGACCGCGGTGAACGCGCGGGGCGAGCGGGCCGTCGCCCGGGTGGGGTTCAACCTGCGCCGGGCGACCGAGATCGAGGGGCTCAAGGTGGTGCGCGACGGGGACGGCGTGCGCGTCACCGGGACGCTGCTGCGGGTGGACCCGGTCGGAAAGGTCGACTACCGGCCCTTCGCCGGACAGCGGGTCAGGATCTGCTTCCGTCCCGCCGGGTCGTCCCGCTGGAAGACCGTGGGGGAGGCGGTCACCCGCAGGGACGGCTGGTTCACCGCCCGGGTCCGCGCGGATGGCGAGGGCGCGTGGCGTGCCGAATATGCAGGTACGTCCAGATATGCCGCCGATGCCAGCCCGCAACGAGAAGCGTGAACTAGCCTTCAAAACCCCAGATTCGGATAAATGAGTCATAAAGGACAGTTATCGTTTTGTAATCTCTTTTCTGGAGAGGTGAGGCAACTTTTCTTTCCCTTGTGACGTCTATGACGTAGGCGCGCCCCAAACCGGGGGCGCGTTCCTAGACGGGGAGAGGATTTACCCTCATGGTGAAACGAGCTGCTACCACCCTGGTAGCGGTCGCCATGGGCGCCACGGCGCTCGCGACTGCGCCCGCGTACGCGGACGATGTCGCGCCTTCGCCGTCGCCCACGCCGAGCCCCACCGCTGGGGACACCGCCCGCACGCCGTACACGCCCGACCCGCGCATCGTGTCGGTCGACGTCGACCCCGACGTGGTCGTGGTCAGCAGGGGCGGGTCCGCCCGGGTCACCGCCAGGGTCACAACCAAGGACGTCCAGAGCGTGGACATCGACCTGTGGGGTCCGAGGGGCCGCGGCGACGACGGCGGCGACCACTGGTTCGGCAAGCGGAAGGGCGGCCCGAACGACGGTCCGAAGTTCGACCGCACCTCGCGGTCCTGGAGCTTCGACTGGAGCGACCGGGCGGGCACCTACAAGGTGCACGTCGAGGCGATCGGCCTCGACGGCAAGAAGTACACCGAGGACCGCTCCTTCACGGTGAAGCGGAGGGAGTGGCACGGGCCGCGTCCGACGAGCCCGAAGGCGACCCGCATCGCCGGCTTCGACGCCACGCCCGAGCCGGTCCGCAAGGGCCGCGCGCTGACCCTGAAGGGCACGCTGCAGGTCGCCCAGTGCTGGGGCGACTGGTACTACGACGACTGGGACGACTTCTCCGGCCGTCGCGGCGGCGACCGCTACTGCTACGAGGGCCGCGACTACTGGCACGACTGGCACTGGCTGGGCTCCCAGGACATCGAGGTCTACTTCCAGCCCTCCGGCTCCGGCAGGTGGCAGTACGTGGACACCATCGAGACCGACGACGACGGCGACTTCGCCACCACGGTCCGGGCCTGGCGGTCCGGCACCTGGGCGGTGCGGTTCGATGGCAACCGCCGTCTCAAGGGCTCCGAGGCGACCGACTACGTCAAGGTCTGGCGCTGGCAGCGTTAGCACACCCGGCTGTGACGCCCGGCTCCCGTAAGGGGCCGGGCGTCCGGCTTTTCTCTGACGCGGTTCCTGATTAAAGGTGACAGTTCGGGTAGAGAGGTCCCGGCGTGCGTGTGGAACCTTCATAGTGAGTGAAGCGCCGCGGTCACCAACGGCGAGCATCCGCTCGCACCGCGTGTAGGGGGGTCTGGGTTTGATCCGACTGATGCTCGCCGAGGACATGCACCTCATCCGCAAGGCGCTGGTCGCTCTGCTGTCGAGCGAGGACGACCTCGAGGTGGTGGCCGAGGCGGACAAGGGTGAGGACATCGTCCGGCTCGGCTGCCTGCGGCGTCCCGACGTCGCGGTGCTCGACATCGGGATGCCCGGTGTCGACGGCCTCACCGCGGCGGCCGAGCTGCACCGCCGATTACCCTCCTGCAAGACCGTCGTCCTCACCGGGCTCGGGACGCCCATGGCGCTGCGCAAGGCGCTGGACGCCAACGTGCGCGGCTTCGTCGTGAAGGACGCCTCGCCGGGCCACCTCGTGGACTGCATCCGCCGCGTGGCGAAGGGGGAGCGGGTCATCGACCCCGAGCTCGCGGTGGCCACGCTCGACGCGGACAGCAACCCGCTGACCGCACGTGAACTCGATGTGCTGGAGACCGCGGCCGGCGGCGCCACCGTCGGCGAGATCGCCGACCGCCTGTCGCTGTCGCGGGGGACGGTCCGCAACTACCTGTCCCGCATCCTCACCAAGGTCGGCGCCCGCTCACGCGTCGAGGCGATCCAGATCGCCTCCGAGTGCGGCTGGCTCTGGCCCGCGGCCGGCCGCGACATCGGCATCCTGCGCTACCGCCCCCGCCGGTAGCCTTCCCGGGCCCTCCCAGTGGCCCACCAGGTCGGCGTACAGCGGTGAGGAGGCCACCATCTCCTCGTGCGTGCCGAGCAGGACGCGGGTGCCGTCCATGACGAGCACCCGCCGGGCCCGCAGGGCCGAGGAGATCCGGTGCGCCACGACGATCACCGTGCCCTCGCGCGCCGCGAACGCCGCCTCCGCCCGCGCCTCCGCCGCGGGGTCGAGATGGCAGGTCGCCTCGTCGAGCACGACCAGCCGGGCGGGGGACAGGTAGGTCCTGGCGAGCGCGACGAGCTGCCGCTCGCCCGCCGACAGCTCGGCCGGGTCGAGCGGGCCGCCCGCGGTGCGCTGCGCGAGCTCCGCCAGCCCGAACGCCGCCACCGCCTCGTCCACCCGCTCCGGAGGCGTCCCCGGCGCGAGGTACGTGAGGTTCTCCGCCAGGGTGCCGGGGAAGACGTACGCCTCCTGCGGGATCAGCGCGCGGGCGGCCGGATGGACCCGGGCGGCCTGGACGCCGCCGACGAGGACCTCGCCGTCGTCCGGGGCCAGCAGGCCGGCGACGAGCGCGGCCAGCGTGGACTTGCCGATCCCGCTCGGGCCGACGACGGCCAGGTGGTCGCCCTCGGGCACGTCGAGGTCCAGGCCGTCGATCACCGGCTCGGCGGCCTTCCGCCCGGACGTGCCGTAGGCGAAGCGCACCCCGCGCAGCTCCAGCCGGACCCCGTCAGGCGTCCGGTCGCCGTGCGGCACGGGCGGGCCGGGCGCGTGCAGGATGCGCTCCAGCGTGACGGCCAGGCGGACGCCGCTGACGCCGAGGCCCTGCACCAGGCCGCCCAGCGCGGGAGAGAGCGACTGCATCACGTAGGTCAGCGAGCCGAGGATCACCCCGCCGGTGATCCCCTGGCGCACCAGCCAGGGCGCGCCCGCCAGCAGGAGCACCACCGGCAGCCACGCTCCCACCGCCAGCGACAGCGTCCGCGACGCCGTCACCCGGGCCAGCGCCCGCGCGGCCCTCGCCTGCCGGGAGACCTCCCGCCCGACGCTCGCGGCGACGCGCGCCTCGCCGCCGCAGGCGGTCACGTCCCGCAGGCCGCCCGCCATCGCGGCCACCGCGGCGGCCGTACGCTCGTCGGCGACGATGAACTCCCGCTGACGCCGGGCCAGGGCGGGCAGGGAGACGAGGAACAGCCCGAGCCCCAGGGCCACCGGCGCCAGCACGAGCGGGACGACCTCCGGAGCCAGGGTCGTCAGCCCCACCGCCACGCCGGCCAGTGTGAACACGAAGGTCCTGACCACCGTGATGATCGCGCCGAATGCGTCCCTGGCCAGCTCGACCTGATGGTTCATCCGGGCGACGGCCGCGCTGTCGCCGCCCCGCCCGGCCCGCAGCGCCCCGGTCACCACACGCTCCAGCAGGACGTCGCGGAACGGCTCGACGATCCCGGCGATGAGCAGCAGCACCTGCCGGGCGGCCACCGCGGCCACCGCCCACGCGGCGGCGAGCACGCCCAGCCACATCAGGCCGGCGGCGGGCCGCCCCGCGGCGAAGCCGTCGTCCACGGCCCGCGCGATCGCGTACCCGCCCGTCAGCGCGGGCAGGGCCTCCGCCACCGACCAGCAGGCCAGCCACAGCAGCCGGGAGGGTTCGCGCCGCAGCGTGTCCACGACCACCCGCCGCGCCGCCGCTCCCGGCCGCTCTCCGCCGCGGCGCGTCACGACGCCTCCTCGGCGCGGAAGACCGCGCGGTAGCCGGGGTCGTCCCACAGCCGCTCGTGCGTGCCGGTCGCCCGGATCCGCCCGTTCTCCAGCCACACGACCTGGTCGGCCTGCGCCGCCGTCGTCACGCGATGGGCCACCACCAGGCGGGTGCGGTCGGACAGGCTCCCGGTGAGCGCACGCCCGACCTGCCGCTCGGTCACCGTGTCCAGGCTCGACATGGCGTCGTCCAGGATCAGCAACCGGCCGGCCTGGGCGAACGCGCGGGCCAGGCCGACCCGCTGGATCTCGCCCCCGGACATCGGCGCCTCGCCGACCGGGGTGGCGTATCCGAGCGGCAGCCGCCGGATGAAGGCGTCGGCGCGGGCGGCGGCCGCGGCCGCCCGCACCGCGTCCGCGCCTCGCTCGCCTGCGGCGTCCCGCACGCCGAGACCGAAGGCCACGGCCTCGCCCAGCGTCTCGCCGAACAGCGCGGGCCGCTCGAACGCGTAGCCGACCGCGCGGCGCAGCGGCTCCCGGGCGATCTCGCGCAGGGGCACGCCGTCCAGCAGGACCGCGCCGCGTTCGGGATCGACGAGCCGGCCGGCGACGGCGGCCAGCGACGACTTGCCCGAGCCCGAGCGGCCCACCACCGCCGTGCACGTGCCGCCGGGCACGACCAGGCTGACACCGCTCAGCAGCCGCACGCCGTCGGCCCGCACGGTCACGTCGCGAAGCTCCAGGGTGCCCGGGCCCGGCGGCAGCGGCCGGTCCCCGTACGCGGGCGGCGGCACCGCGAACAACTGCTCCAGGCGCTGGGCGGCCGACCGGGCGCGGGCGATGCGGGCCGCGTACCCGAGCGCCGACCCCAGGCCCGCCCCGAGCACGACGTAGCGCGCGGCGGCGAGCAGTTCCCCGACGGTGAGGCCGCCGGCCGACAGGCGCAGCCCGCCGACCGCGAGCACGGCGATCTCCAGGAGCGGGACGACGACGGCGGCCTGGACGCCGGCCCGCGCCTGCAGCCGCCACAGCGCCAGGCCGTGGGCGCGCAGGCGGGGGAGCGGGGCGAGCACGCGCGCGGCCTCCCGGTCCTCGGTCCCGGCCGCGGTGATGGTGCGGGCCCCGGCGAGCGCGCCCACCAGCATGCCCGCGATCTCCCCCTGGGCCTGCTGGTAGCCGCCGGAGGCCGCCGTGGTCCTGCGCATGAACGCGCGCAGCACGGCCACGATCAGGAGCAGACCGGCCACCAGCGTGACCGCGAGCCACGGGTCGATCAGCGCGAGGGCGACGACGCTGCCGGCCGCCGGGACGATCAGCGTGGCGGCGGTGACCACCGCCTCGGGGGTCCGCCCGGCCTCCTCCACGTTCACCCCGGCGCGGGTGACGATCTCACCCGGCGTGAAGTGGCGGGTCATGCCGGCGCCGACCGACAGGGTGTGGGCCACCACCCGGGAGCGCAGCCACCGCGCGGCCCGCGCGCCGCTCACGCCGGCCGCGAGCACGCCCAGCGCGTCGCACGCGACGACCAGCGCGACCAGCAGCGCGGCGGTCGTGAGCGGGCCGGTGAGCCCGAAACCCGCCTCGGCCCCCGCTCCGGCCCGCGCCTGGATCCGCACCACGGCGTCGACGGCGCGGCCGAGCGCCGCCGGGAGCAGCAGGTCGGCCGCGGCGCCCAGCAGCGCCGTCGCCGCGAGCGCCGCAAGCCACGGGCCGCCGCGCCGTACGGCCCGCGCGATCAGCAGGTCCGCCGGACGAGAGCTCACCGGGTCCTCCAGAGGTGAAAGGCCGGACAGGACGGGGACGGGACGGCTCCCGCGGCCGGCCGGGGCCGGAAACGCGGAAGCCTGGGCGGCCGCGACGACCGCCCAGGACTCCCTCAGCGTGCTATCAGCCGCAGATGATGCTGAGGCTGCTGTTCTCGTGCGGGGTGCAGCCCAGCAGGCTCAGGTTGCTGCCGCCACCGCCGCCGGTGTGGCCGCCGGGGACCTCGAGGGTCTGCAGGTCGAGAAGCGCCATTTGGATCATCTCCTTGTATGGGTTCCATCAGCCGGGGATGAGGCTGAAGTTCGTGTTCACCGGAGGGTCGTCAGCCGCAGATGATGCTGAGGCTGCTGTTCTCGTGCGGGGTGCACCCGAGCAGGCTCAGGTTGCTGCCGCCACCGCCGCCGGTGTGACCACCGGGGGCCTCGAGGGTCTGCAGGTCGAGGAGCGCCATTGCGCGTTCACCTCCTTCCGGGGCTGGTCGGGACGTTCGACCCGGCGGCGGTGCGCAGGGGCCCCTGCGCCTGGGACCGTCCGGGGGGCTCGAGGAACGGGAGGTGGACCGGCTCGTCGTGCAGCGCGGTGCCGAGCGCGAGCAGCACGCCGGCGCTCCCGGTGGCGAGATCCATGGACAGGCGGAGCAACTGGGCCCCGGGGAAGGCCAGCCCGCCCTGGTAGGGAAGCTCGTGCCAGGCCAGCCGGGCGATCTGTGCCGCGGTGGCCTCGGGGTCGGGGCGCGAGCCGGACGACAGGCAGGCGATCATGCCGGCCCGGCCCGCGAACAGCCCCGACTGGACGTAGTAGTGCAGTGTCGTGACCGGCCGGATGGCGGCCAGCGACTCGGCGAAGGTCTCGTCGTGCCGGTGGGTCAGGTAGCGGTCCAGCACCAGGCCGATGCCGGCCGATCCCTCGTCGAGGTAGGGGTTGGTCCGCCAGCCCTGCTGCACCTGGAGCTGGCCGTCCTCGCGGCCGACGCACCGGCGCAGGTCCTGCCGCAGCGCGGTGGCCGCGAGGTCGAGCAGCCCGGGGTCGCCGGTGCGCTCGTAGGCGTGCAGGAACATCAGAGCGGGTCCCGACGAGCCGTACATCAGCCCCGCGTGCGGGTATTTCCCGCCGCTGATCTCGGGCACGTCGTCCGGGCCGCCGAGCCGGTCGGCCACCAGCGCCACGACACGCGCGGCCCACTCGCGGAGCTCCGGCTCACCGGTCGCGTCGTGCAGGTGCATCAGGGCGAGGGCGATGCCGGACAGGCCGCGGTAGAGGCTCAAGTCGAGCCCTTCCCGCAGCTCCGGCGCGCATCGCCGCGCCATGTCGAGCGCGTCCTCGCGGCGGCCGAGCGCCTCCAGCGCGTACGCCACGCCGTGCAGGCCGTTGTAGAAGCCGGGCCCGATGCCGGGTTTCGCGGCCTGCTTGAGCAGCCACTCCTCGTGCTCGGGGAAGCGCCCGGCCCCGGTCGCCGCCAGCGCGTACAGGACGCCGGCCGCGCCGTTGGCGAGGCTCACCCCGCCGCCGGGCTCGAACTGCACGATGTCGCCGGGGAACAGCCGGTCCTCGCGGCCGGGGGTGGCCGAGGCGAGGATCGCCTTCGCCAGCGCCTCCCGGACGGCGGGCCAGTCCTGGCTGAGCCGGCCCGGCTGGGGGAGCCTGCTCGGCTCCGGCGCGGGCGGATCCTGCCCGAGGATCGTCCGTACGGCTCCCTCGATCAGCGCGGGGGGCACCGGGAACGTCTCGACGATCAGCCGGCCGAGCTGGGCGGCCTTGGGCCGGTGGAGCTGCAGCAGCATGGTGGTCATCGGGGCGAACACGCCCAGGTGCAGGCAGGCCAGCGCGTACTCGTCGGCCTCGACGCCGGCCAGCTCCCGCGGGGGCACGAAGCCGGGGTTGGCGAGCGTGGGCCGCCTGCGTTCTTCGACCGGTGAGGAGACCTCGAAGTCGATCAGCACCACGCGGTCGCCGTCCACCAGGATGTTGAAGGGGTGCAGGTCGCCGAACACCACGCCGCGCTCGTGCAGCGCCGAGACCGCGGCGCGCACCTTGGCGAGCATCCCGATGGCCCACTCGGCGTAGCCCGCGTCCAGTTCGGGGGTGCGGTCGGCTCGCGTGAGGGGATGCTTCTGGGCGATGAGCTGGCTGAGCGAGGTGCCGTCGACGTACTCCTGCACCAGGAAGTGGTGCTCGCCGACCGTGAAGTAGTCGCGCAGCGCCGGCACGACGTCGAGGCCGGCCAGGCGCTCCATGATCGCGGCCTCGTGCCGCAGGCGGGTGACGGCGTCGCGTCCCTCGACGTCGAGCCCGGCGTGCGGGCGGGCCTCCTTCAGCACCACCTTCTCGCCGGTGCGCCTGTCGCGCCCCAGGTAGACGCCGCCGCCGTTGGAGAAGTGCAGGACGCTGTCCACCTCGTACGGCACGCCTTCGAGCGTCACCGCGTTGCGGGCGGCCAGGTGCGGTTCGAGGAACGCCGGCAGGGTCACCCAGGAGGGCAGGGCGAACGCGGGACCGCGCACGTCGGGGACGAGGTTGCCGTGGGCGTCCTCGATCGCCAGCACCCGCTCGCCGTTGTCGTCGAGGCAGTGGCGCTCGGCGAACCCGCCGTAGCGGACGAACAGGGGTCCGTCGCCGTAACGCAGGTCGCTGAGGATGTACGGGCCCTCGACGCCGTCGAGGATCTCGGCGAGCTCCTTGAGCGTCAGCTCCAGCTGGGCCTCGTCCACCGGATAGATGGTGACCAGCTTGCCGCTCGACCCGCGGAAGGCGTACTTGGAGTTCTGCATCGTCATCACGCGCCGGCCGCGCAGGAACTTGAAGGCCAGCCCGCGGGGCACGCAGTAGTCCCAGGCCGCCGCGATCACCCGCTCCGCGTCGGGCACGGAGGAGGAGATGTGGATCTTCCAGCCCTGTGTGGGCAGGGCCGCGCCGGCCGGCGCGTAGTGCAGCCAGGTCTCGCTCTCGGCGTGCGCCCACCCGTCGGGCGTGGGCCGGGCGGCGAGGGCGAAGTCGGGATGCTCCGCGCGCTTGGTGTCGAGGGTGTCGTAGAACAAGGGATCTGCGAGGCAGTAAATCTCGTACTTACTAATCACCAGATGTCCCCTTAGGCCGGTCACGTCAAAGAATTCCGGAAATGAAGAGAAGGGCCAAGTTACGCCCGTCAACTGCGCTATGTGAAATCTGCACATAAAAAACCATGACGCAGTCATGGGTCGATGGTGATGCTGTTCACGGCCGCTTCCGGGAATGCCGCGTGCGGCATTCGGTCAAGGGGCTGGTCAAACGTCGCGCGGGCCTGTGGGAGGGGCGAACGGGTGAAGGGCGGCGCACGCGCACGTCCGGCGGGCGCTCAGAGATCTGTGGAGGGACGCGCGGGGTTTCGAGGCGGCTCCGGCACGGATCGGTGCTCCGGACGCCGGTCCGCCGGACGGCCGGGCGCGGCCGGCGTCAGCGGCGGTCCCCGCCCTTGCGAGGGATCTCGGCGATGAGGCGGAACCAGCCGTCCGGGTCGAGGACCGTTCCCACCATGCCGTCGAGCGCCGCCGCCCGGTTGCGGAGGTTGTCCAGCCCGGAGCCGTCGCCGGGCGGCACGGAGGGGTCGACGCCGTCGTTGGCGACGGTGAGCGTCGCCACGCCGCCCCGCACGACGATCTCGATCGTGCACAGGGTCGCCCTGCTGTGGCGCAGGACGTTGGTCACCGCCTCCCGCACCATGATCGCGAGCACCGCGCTCACCTCCTCGCCCAGGTCCGCCTCGGTCGCCTCGACCTTGCAGTCGGTTCCGTACGCCCGGAGCACGGCCCGCGCGTTGGCCAGTTCCGAGGCGAGTGAGACGTCCCGGAAGGAGCGGGTCACGTTGCGGATGTCGGCGGACGCCTGGCGGATCGACTGCACCACGTCGGCCAGCGCCGGGCGCAGGGGGCTGTCGTCGTCCGCCAGCCGGTAGGCGAGTTCGCTGCGCAGGGTGGCCAGCCACAGGCGGCTGCTCACGAGGTCGTGCACGTCGCGGCCGAACTGCTCGCGCGCTTCGGCCGCCGCCTGCCGTACGGCCTCGGCCTGCATGGCGCGCAGCCGTCGCAGGCGGACCGCGAGGACGACCAGCGCGGCGATCAGGAGCGTACCGAGCAGGGCTAGCAGGGCGAGCAGGGCGATGTGCGGCAAGTAGGGCAAGTGACGACCCTCCAGTCATCCTTGCCGTAACATCGGCCTCGCCATTCGGTACACACGCTAGATCTTTGCATACCGGTCACGAAATATGGCCACTTCACCAATCTCGAAGTAGGTTCTATTACCGCCGCGTATAGAGGCTCCGGGGGCGCCCTAAAAACGGGCGTTCATGAACTGTGAATCCGGCTGTAACAATTCACGGACGCGCGCAGAGGGTGTCGGGGAGCGCGGAAGGCGTGGGGACTCAGGCGAGCGACCGCACCGCCGCCCCGAACACCGCGGGCAGGCGCCGCGCGGCGGGCACGATCATCCGGGCCGCGGGAGGATGCCGCCGGGCCCGCACGAGCGCGGACGTCAGCAGCCGGGAACGCCGCGACAGGCGCCGCCAGGCGGCCTCGTACTCCTCGGGGCGGCCCTCCCGCAGGCAGCCGACCAGGGCACGGGCCGACAGCAGCGCGAGCGAGACCCCCTCGCCGGTGAGCGCGTCCACGTAGCCCGCGGCGTCGCCGACGAGCAGCACCCGCCCGGCCACCCGCCGCCGCACCCGCTGGCGCAGCGGCCCGGCCCCGCGCACGGGGGTGACGGGCGGGCCGTCCAGCCGGGCGAGCAGGTCGGGAAACCGCGCCAGGTGTTCGTCGTAGGGCCGCCGCTCGCTGCTCAGCACGGCGACGCCGACCATGTCGTCGCCCACCGGCGTGACGTACGCCTCGCCGCCGGGCGCCCAGTGCACCTCCACGAAGTCCGTCCACGGCGCGACCCGGTAGTGGCGGCGCAGGCCATATCTGCGGGGGCCGCCGGACGGCTGGTCGAGCCCGAGCCGCGCCCTGATCGGCGAGTGCAGCCCGTCGGCCGCGACCAGCCACCGCGCGCCCAATTCCGGGCCACACAGTTCCCGCTCACACAGGTCCGGGCCACACAGCTCAGGCCCGCACAGGTCCGGGCCGCCCGTCACGCGGGCGTGCACGCCCTCGCCGGCGGCGCGCACCGCGTCCACCCGGCCGGACACCACGCGGACGCCGAGGTCCCGGGCGCGGAGGGCGAGCGCGGCGTGCAGGGCCGTGCGGCGCACGCCCAGCCCGGGGCCGTCCCGGAACTCCGCCTGCACCCGGTGCCGCCCGTCCACGTAGCGGATGCCGCGGAACGGCCTGCCCTCCGGCACCGTCACCCCGAGGTCCGCCAGGGCGGCGGCGCCGGTGGGCATCAGGCCCTCCCCGCACGCCTTGTCGACCGGGCAGGACCGCGGTTCGACCACGACCGCCTCCATGCCGGCCAGCGCCGCGTGGATGGCCGTGGCCAGCCCGGCGGGCCCGCCGCCGGCCACCAGCACGTCGATCACGCGGCGGTCCCCGCCCCGGCGTCAGGCGCGGCGGAACCGGGGGCCGCGGTGGCGAGGGCGGCGTTCTCGCAGCGCAGGCGCACGGCCATGAGCGGCACGTTGAGCAGGGTGAAGGCCAGCGCGGTCAGCCAGGCGGAGTGCACGAGCGGCAGCGCCGCGCCCTCCACCGCCACGGCGACGTAGTTGGGGTGGCGCAGCCACCCGAACCGGTACGGCCCGCGCCGCACGAGCGGCAGGCCGGGCACGACGATGACCTGGGTGTTCCACTGGGGGCCGAGCGTGGCGACGCACCACCAGCGCAGCGCCTGCGCGGCCAGGACCAGCCCGAGCATCGGCCAGCCCAGGCCGGGGACGAACGGCCGGCCCGCCAGCCACACCTCCAGCAGGCATCCGGCCAGCAGGCCGGTGTGCAGGGCGACCATCCAGGGATAGTGGCCCCTGCCGTACACCACGCCGCCCCGGCCGAGGCTCCAGCGGGCGTTGCGGCGGGTGACGACCAGTTCGGCGATGCGCTCCACCGCGACGAGCGCGACGAGCAGCACGTACCAGGGTGACACGGGCCAGGTCCTCCCTACCAGCGCAGCAGGACGAGTTCGGAGCAGAACCCCGGGCCCATCGCCAGCAGCAGGCCCGGCGTGCCCCGCGGCGGGGGCCGCAGGACGAGGGTGTCGCGCAGCACGTGCAGCACCGAGGCCGACGACAGGTTCCCGTTGGCGGCCAGCGAACGCCAGGTGAGGGCGAGCGCGCCGTCCGGGAGCGCGAGCGTCTCCGCGACGGCCTCCAGCACCTTGGGACCGCCGGGGTGGCAGACCCAGGCGGTGACGTCGCCGGCGGTCAGGCCGTGGTCGGCGAGGAATCCGTGCACGTCGTCACCCAGGTAGGTGCGGACCACGTCGGGCACCCCGGCGTCCAGTACGACCCGGAAGCCGCTGTCGCGGACGTCCCAGCCCATCACGCGTTCCGAGCCGGGATACAGACGGCTGCGCGTCGCCGTCACCACGGGTCCCGCCGCGTCCGCCCCGGGCGGCTCCCGCTCGTCCCCGTACGCGACCACGGCGGCGGCGCCGTCCCCGAACAGGGCGCCCGCCACGAGGTTGGCTGTGGAGGTGTCGTCGCGTTGCAACGTGAGCGAGCACAGCTCGACCGAGAGCAGCACCGCCACGTGGCCGGGCCAGCCGCGCAGGTAGTCGTGCAGCCGGGAGATGCCCGCCGCGCCCGCCACGCACCCGAGGCCGAACACCGGCACCCGCTTCACGTCCGGGCGGAATCCGATCCGATTGGCCAAGCGGGCGTCCAGCGACGGCGCGGCGACACCGGTGACCGACGTGCACATGATCATGTCGACGTCCGCCGGGGTGAGGCCGGCCGCCTCCAGCGCCCCCGTGACGGCCTGCGCGCCCAGGTCGAGCGCGGCCTCGATGAACAGGTCGTTGGCCGCGCCGAAGCCGTCGAGCTTGCCGTACTGGTCGAGCGGCAGCACCAGGTTGCGGTGCTCCACCCGGGCACTGGTGTGCAGCCGGTCGAGGAGCCGGCGATCGCCGCCCGGCGGAATGCAGACCCTCGCCAGCGCGTCAGCGATCTCCGCCTGCGAGTGGCGATGAGGGGGAACGACACCATGGACGGCCGCGATCCGCGTCATCTCACATCCCCGTGCCGGCGAAAACCGTGACAAGTCTCTCTTGCCCGTTGGTGGCCGCTGCATACCTTCCGGGGCTAATCGTGATCTGTACCCGGGATGCCCGGTTACGCTCGGGATCGTGACCGGTTCAGAGGAGCTGTCCGACGACACCGCGGCCGGCGGCCGCCCGGGTGCCGCCGTGCCGCTCCGCCGCGCGCGTCGCGCGGACCTCGCCTCGCCGGACATCGCGGGCGAGGCGGCCGATGAGCGCCGCCGGGCGGCCAGAACGCCGGCGCGGACGGCGGCCGGGCTGGCCCGGGCGTGCCACCCGGGTCCGACCGCGGCGGTGACGACCCTGGTCACGGCGCTCGCGGCGGTCGCCGGGTGGGGCCCGGCGGGGACGGCGCTGACGGCTCTCGCCGTGCTGACCGGCCAGTTGTCCGTGGGCTGGTGCAACGACGCCGTGGACGCCGCCAGCGACGCCGCGGGCGGGCGGACCGCCAAGCCGATCGTCGCGGGCCTGGTGTCCGCGCGTACGGTGCGTGTCGCGGCGTTCGCCGCGCTGGCGGCGTGCGTGCCGCTCTCGCTGGCCTGCGGCGTGGTGGCCGGGGCGACGCACCTGTTCGCCGTCGCCGCGGCCTGGGTCTACAACCTGTGGCTCAAGGGCACGGCGGCCTCGTGGGCGCCGTACGCGGCCGGGTTCGGCGCGGTGCCGGTGTTCGTGACGGCAGGAACGCCGGGCCACGCCCTGCAGGTCTCACCGCCGGCCCTGCTGCCGGCGTGGTGGGTCGTGCTCGCCGCGGCGCTGCTCGGCTGCGCGGCGCACCTCGCCAACGTGCTGCCCGACATCGAGACGGACGTCGCCACGGGGGTGCGGGGCTGGCCGCAGCGTCTCGGCGCGGCCCGGGTGCGGGTCGTCCTGCCACTGCCGCTGCTGGCCGCGTCCGCGCTGCTGGTGGTCGGGCCTCCGGGACCCGCGAGCCCGGCCGGGTGGCTCGCGTTCGCCGGGGTGGCCGCGTGCGCCGCGGCAGGCCTGCTACTCGGCCGGCGCGTGCCCGTGGCGCCCTTCGCCGCCGCCATCGGCGCCGCCGGCATCGACGTCCTGCTGCTCGCCGCCACGCCGGGCGTCGTCACTCCGGGGTGAGGCCTGGCAGCACCTGCGGGGATCACCTGCGGGGGAGGAGCAGTCCCAGTCCCACGCCGGCGATCGGCACCAGGCAGAGGATCGTGAAGACGCCCTGCGGGCCGTACGCCTCCGCCGCGACGCCGAGCACCGGCGCGGCGAGCCCGCCGACGCTCACGGCGAGCCCGAGCGTGACGCCGGCCGCGGTGCCCGGCCGGTTCGGCAGATAGTCCTGGCCCAGCTTCACCAGCACGGCGAACGGGATGTTGATCGCGATGCCCGCCAGCACGGCCAACAGCAGCGGCAGGTAGGGCCCCGGGAGCAGGCGCAGCCCGGCGAGCGCGGGTATGGCCAGCAGGCCGCCGATCTGCACCGTCCGCACGAGCCCGATCCGGTCGGCGAGGCGCCCCCCGATCAGCGTGCCCGCGACCCCGCCGACCAGGAAGGCGGCCAGGGCCGCGCCCGCGAGGCCGCGTCCGGCGTCCAGGTGCCTGATCCAGAACAGCTCGATGAAGGTGAGCACGCCGAAGAACGTCACCGACCTGACGACCTCGATGCCGGTGAGGACCATGAACGGCGCCCACCTGTCGGTGCCGGCGCGCGCGCCCGCCGTGGCCGCCTGAGCCGAGGGCCGCTTCCTGAGCAGCGCGAACGCCACGAGCAGGCCCGGCGGGATGAACAGCGCCGTGGCACCGACGCCCATCGAGATCAGGGCGGGCGTGGCCAGCACCGGCGCGAGGAAGAAGCCGACGCTCCCGCCCGCCGCGAAGACGCTCATGGCGGTGGCGCTGTCTCCCGCCGTCTCCCTGGCCCCCTTGCCCGCCGCCGGGTGGAACATGGCCACCCCGAGCCCGGACAGCAGGACGAGGGTCCAGACCGCGGCGTACGGCTCCACCAGCCCGGACAGGCCGAGGCCGAGCCCGGCCAGCGCGACGCCGGCGGCGGCCAGCCAGCCCAGGCGGAAACGGTCGACCGCCAGCCCGATGAACGGCTGCGGGATCGAGCTGCCCAGGGCCGCGGCCAGCGTCAGCCCGGAGGCCGCCACGTAGCCGTAGTGCCGGTCGAGCACGAAGTAGGGCACGCAGGCCGGCACCAGTCCCTGGTAGAGGTCGTCGACGGCGTGCGCGGCCGCCCACAGCCACATGCGCCGCCACGCGGACGTCGCCCGCGCCGCCGGTGCCTGAACGGATGTCTGTGTCACTGATCGTCTCCTCGAGAGGCTCCGTCGAGCATCCCGGAGGACCGAGTCGGCGAACTAGCGATACTCTGCCGACTCATGTCGGCAACCCGCCATTCAAGGAGCGGCGGCCCGTCCCGCGTGCCGCTGGCCCACCGCGAGCGGATCGACTGGCACGACCACGCCTCGCACCAGCTCATCCATCCGCACCGCGGGGTGCTGCGGATCTCGACCCCGATCGGCGACTGGGTGGTGCCGCCGCATCGGGGCGTGTGGATACCGGCAGGGGTGGCGCACGCGCACGAGGCGTACGGGCCGACCGAGATGCGGGCGCTGGTCTTCGATCCCCCGGTCAACCCTCTGCGGCTGGACCGGCCCACGGTCCTGGCGATCACGCCGCTGCTGCGGGAGGTGGTGGTCGCCCTCACCGGCGACGACGAGCTGACGGCGACGCAGCGGGCCAACCTGGAACGCGTGCTGCTCGACCAGCTCCGCGAGGTCGAGGCGCTGCCGCTGTGCCTGCCGGCGCCGTCCGATGCCCGGCTGCGCGACGTGGCCGCGATCCTGGAGGCGGACCCGGCGGACGGCCGGACGCTCGCCGAGCTGGGCGCGGCGGTGGGAGCCTCGGAACGCACGCTCAGCAGGCTGTTCCGCGCCGAGACCGGCATGAGCTTCCCGCAGTGGCGCACCCAGCTACGGCTGCATCGCGCGCTCATCCTGCTGGCCGGCGGCCGGTCGGTGACCTCGACGGCCGCCGCCTGCGGCTACAGCGGCCCCAGCGCGTTCATCCAGGCGTTCAAGCACGCCTTCGGCACGACCCCGCACGCGTACGTGCGCTCCTGAGACGGCCGGCTACGACCGGGTGAGCACCACGTAGCCGGCCTCCCGGAACACCACCCGGTAGCCCTGCCGCAGCAGCGTCTCGACCCTGGCGATCTGCCGGCGGACCGAGTCGAAGGGGAAGTCCCTGGCTCCCACGTCGGCCGCGACCCACGGCGCTCCGCGCGGTGTGCGGTCCCACAGCAGGGTCCGCGTACGCGGCGACAGGGCCGGGGCGAGGGAGCCGGCCGCCTCGACCAGCACGCCGTCGGGCACGGCCGCGACGGCGCGCCCGGCCGCGCGCGTCCGTGCCGTCTCCGCGTAGAACGAGGGCGTGAACAGCGCGCCGAACGAGAAGAACGGCACGAGCGCGAGCGCGGTGGCGAGCACGAGCAGCGCCCATCCGCGCACGAGCCTTCCGGGCCGTCGGGGAAAACGGGAGGCCGCCCGCAGCGCCCCGTCGATCCCGGCGGCGAAGACGACCGCGACGACGAAGGCCGTGTAGTGGTATCTCGGCGTCCACCAGTTCGGGTAGGTGCTGGCGAGCATGCGTTCCAGCAGCGGCGGCAGCAGGGCGAGGCCCAGCGGGGACAGCACGGCGGTGAACAGCACGGGAGCGAGCGTCAGCAGGAGCATGCGCAGCTTCAGCGGCGGGTCGGCGAGTAGCGCGGCGACCTCGCCGGGCCGTGTGACGGCGTGCAGCACGGCCCGGCGCAGGTCCGGGCCCAGCGTCCAGTACGCCCAGTAGTAGCCGGCCCTGCCGCCGAAGTGCGGGATGAGGACCCGCGTCGCCACCAGGGTCGCGGCGACGCCGCCGACGACGAGCAGCGCGCCCGGCCTCCGGTCGCGGCGGCGGGTGAGGAGGAACAGCCCGAACCCGGTCAGCAGCAGGCCCATGTCCTCCTTGACCAGCAGAAGTGCCAGCCCCGCGAGGAGCGCCGCCCGTCTGCGCCCGGCCTGGTATCGCTCCAGCGCGGCCGCCGTGAGCAGCGGCGCGAACGCCGCCTCGTGGAAGTCGAAGGCCACGGCCTCGGTGATCGGCCACGACAGGGCGTAGGCGACCGCGACGGGATAGGCGACGCGGCGCCCGGCCGTGATCGCCGAGGAGGCGCGGAAGGCGTAGGCCCACACGAACGGGATCGACAGCGCGAGCAGGACGGCCTGGGCGACGAGCAGCGTCGCGGGCCCGTCGTGGATCCAGTACAGCGGCGCCAGCAGCGCGAGCGCCGGAGACCAGTGGTCGCCGAGCACGCAGAACCCCGGCCCGAACCCGTTGTGCACTCCCTTCAGCATCGAGACGGGCGGCTGGAAACGCGCGTACGAGCGGATCGCCTGGTCGAATATCACCAGGTCGTACGCGCCCGCCCGGAACCGCGCCAGCGTGACGCACGAATAGAACGCGTAGAGCGCGGCCGCCGCGACGGTGAGGGCCGAGACGCAGGCGAGGTCCCCGCCGGCCACGCGTCCGGTGGCGAGGTGTCCGGTGGCGCCGTTCCCGCCCATGCCGTCGCCGCGCCGCGCCCGCGACCATCCTGCGACAACTCCTGCGACCAGCCGTGCGACTGCTCGCGCGATCCCCGCCATCCGCCCCGTTCGCTTCCGCCTGCTTCCCGCGGCAGCCTATCCACGCCGCCCCGGCGCGGACCGGAAGCACACGCGTGACCAGCGGACTCGAAATGGGGACCCGGGCAAGGCCGGCGAGTGGATCACCCGGCAACGGTGTGCGGCAGACTATGAGGCATGCTCCACGGCCGCGAAGCGGAACAGGCGGAGATCGATCGGCTGCTGGCTGATCGCACCGGTGTGCTGATCCTCCGGGGCGAGGCGGGGATCGGGAAGACCGCGCTGCTGGAGTACGCGGCCTCCGTGGCCGAGGGCCGCGTCCTGCGGGTGAGCGGGGTCGAGTCGGAGGCGGAGCTGCCGTTCGCCGCTCTGCACCTGCTGCTGCGCCCGATGCTCGACCGCATCGCGGCGCTGCCGGACCAGCAGGCGGACGCCCTGATGAGCGCCCTGGGGCTGGGACGGGCGGCGCCCGGTGACCGCTTCCTCGTCCGGCTCGCCACCCTGAGCCTGCTGACCGAGCTGGCGGCCGACCAGCCGCTGGTCTGTCTGGTGGACGACGCCCAGTGGCTGGACCAGGAGTCGGCGGACGCGTTGCTGTTCACGGCCCGCCGCCTGCACGCCGAGCCCATCGCGCTGCTCTTCGCGGCGCGGGACGACGGGACGTCCTTTCCCGCCCCCGGGCAGCCGGAGCTCTGGCTGACCGGGCTGGCCCGGCGACCGGCCGCGAGCCTGCTCGCCGAGCGCGCCGGCGGCCTCCCACTGGCCGTACGCGAGCTCGTCGTGGACGAGGCGCAGGGCAACCCCCTGGCGCTGCTGGAGCTGCCGCGTACGCTCACCGCCGAGCAACGGGCCGGAGCCATCGGGCCATCGGCCTTCTCCCTCGGCGGCGCCGAGCCGGTCTCCGGCCGGGTGCTGGCGGGCTTCCGTGCCGCGATCCTGGAGCTTCCCGCCGCGACCAGGTCATGTCTGCTGGTGGCGGCGCTGGACGACAGCGGCGACATCGACACGCTCAACCGCGCCTTGCACGGCATGGGCGTCTCGCTCACCGACTTCGCGCCCGCCGAACGCGCGGGGCTGGTCGGGGTCACCCCCATGCGCGTGGCCTTCCGCCACCCTCTGGTGCGTACGGCGGCGCGGCTGGCGGCGGACGTCGCGCAGCGCGTCGCCGCGCACCACGCCCTGGCCGGGGCCACGGACGAGGACCGCCGCGCCTGGCACCTGGCGGCGGTGGCCACCGGGCCCGACGAGCGGGTGGCGGGGGAGCTGGAGGAGGCCGCGATCCGTGCTGCGAGGCGCAGCGGCCAGGCGGCGGCGTCGGCGGGGTACGAGCGGGCGGCGCGGCTTTCCGCCGATCCGCCGGCCGCGGCGCGGCGCTGGGCCGCCGCCGCGGCGGCGGCCCTGGACGCCGGGCTGCGGCGGCGCGCCGAGGAGCTCACCCACCGGGCCTCTCCGGGGGCGCCGGACCCCGCGGTGGTGGCCGAGCTGGCGCGGGTGCGGGCCACGCTGGCCTTCGAGGCGGGCCGGCCGCTGGAGGCGACCCGGCTGATCCTGGACGGCGTCGAGGCTCTGGTCCCGGTCGACCCCGAGGCCGCGCTGCCGATGGTGAGCATGGCCGGCGTCTACATATGGAGCAGCAGTCCGCATCCCGACCAGGTCGGCCTGGCCCGCCGTATCGCGGACCTGACGCCGCTCGTCGAGGGCCCCCTCAGCGTGCTCAAAGAGTTCAGCATGGACGTGGTCCACCTGCTTGAGGGCGACGACACGGCCGTGTTCGGCATGCCGTACTCCAGGCTGGGGCAGCATCAGGCGGCGCTTCCGTTCGAGCTGCGCGCCATAAAGACCTACCTCGGCTTCGTCCACGGCCGGCAGCGCATGATGCTGGAGGACGCCAGCGGCCTGGTCGCCGAATGCCGCCAGTCCGGGCGGGTCGGCCGCCTCCCGCAGGCCATGCTGCTCCAGGCCGTGGCGCAGATCCTCAACGGGCGCCACCGCGCCGCGCGGGCCGGCGTGAGCGAAGGCCTGCAGATCGCGGCGGACAACGACCAGCCGTACTGGGACAACTACCTCACCGGCGTCTCCGCCTGGCTCGCGGCGGTGGCCGGGGCGGAGGAGGAGTGCCGCACGCTCATGGCGCAGGCACGCGCGCCCGAGACGTGGATGACCGGCACCACCTGGGCCACGTACGCGGCCATCATGCTGGACCTGGGGGCGGCCCGCTACACGTCGGTGCTCGAGCGCATGGACGAGCGCATGACCGGGCCCGGACGGCACGCCTTCATCTGGCGGTACGCCTACCCCGACTACGTCGAGGCGGCCGTCCGGGTGGGCGACCCCGACCGGGCGCGCGACGCGCTCGACCGCTTCACCACGTGGGCGCGTGCCATCGGGCAGCCATGGGCGCTCGCCGTACTGGAGCGCTGTGATGCGCTGATGACCGGCGACGGCGCGGCGTACGAGCGGGCGCTGGCCCTGCATCGCGAGGCCGATCACCCCTTCGAGCAGGCCCGCACGGAGTTGCTGTACGGCGAATGGCTGCGACGCCACCAGCGCCGCGCCGAGGCCCGCACCCGGCTGAACGCCGCCATGGAGGCGTTCGCCCGCCTCGGCGCGGCTTCGTGGTCCGCCCGCGCGGCGGCCGAGCTGCGTGCCACCGGCGTCTCGTCGTCCCCCCGCGACCACGGCCGCGACCCGCTGGCCACGCTCACCCCGCAGGAGCTCCACGTGGTGCGGCTGGCGGCGGGCGGAGCGTCGAACCGGGAAATCGGCACGCAGCTCTTCCTGAGCCCGCGCACGGTCGCCTACCACCTGTACAAGGCGTTCCCCAAGCTGGGCATCACCTCGCGCGCCGAGCTCGCCAGGTTCGTGATGACCTAAGCGGACCCGGGTGACGTGCCCGCCACTACCGTCACATGACGGAGGCGGCACGGCCGCGTCCGTTCCTAGCCTCGGCGGCATGAACATTCCCACCTACTCACTGGCGGAGCGGGACCGCCGCTGGGCGCTCGCCCGCGGCCTTATGGAGTCCGAGGGCGTGCAGGCGCTCATCGCGTACGGCGAGCACGAGTGCGTGGATCTCGCCCCCTTCGCCCCGGACGCCTACTTCACCAACGACCGGCCCGGCAGCATTGTGATCTTCTGCCGGGACGCCGACCCCGTCGAGCTGACCTGGTCGACGCTCCCCGTCGCCGACCACATCCAGGCGAGCAGGCGGGGCGAGGACCTGTGGATCCCCCCGGAGCGCATCCGGGTGGCCAAGCACGCGGCAGGCGTGGCGGAGGTCCTCAGGGAGCACCACCTGGAGACGGCGTCCGTCGGGGTGCTGGGGCTGGACCCCTACCCGCCGTTCCACATCAATCCGATCATGCCGTACGGGCTGTGGTCCCAGGTGCTGACCGAGTTGCCGGAAGTGACCTTCAAACCCGTCGGGTTGAACTACCTGCTCGCCACCATCCGGCAGTCGGAGGAGGAACTCGCGGTCATCCGGTATTCGGCCGAGACGGGCGACGCGATGGCCGAGGCCATGCTGGAGGCCGCCCGGCCGGGGGTGAGTGAGGCGGAGATCTACGCGGCCGGCATGGCGGTGGCGTTCCGGCGCGGCCTGGCCGCCCCGGGCATGTTGCTGTCGTCCGGGCCGGGCTTCGTCTCCTGGGGCCCGCCCCCCTGGTCCTACCGGCCCCAGGCGCCGCGCGTCGTCGAGGAGGGCGACGTCGTCATGGCCGAGGTGTTCTGCCGCTTCGGGATGAAGGAGACCCAGCACCAGGTGGCCATCGCCGTGGGCGAGCCGCACCCGGACATCGAGACCGGGGCGAAGGTGGCCCGCGCCAGCTACGAAGCCGGTCTGGCCGCGGCGCGTCCGGGCACCATCTTCGGCGACCTGGTGGAGGCCATGCAGGGGCCGCTGCGCGACGCCGGCGCGTGGAACGTCCACCCGCTGGTGCACACGCTCAATCCGATGGGCCCCGTCGGCGGCTTCGGCGCCGGCCTGCGCGGGCTGCCCGAGGCGGCGCGGTACGGCCGGCTGTTCGACCTGCCGACCATGGGCGGCCAGCTCCCCCTGATGCCCGGGATGACCTTCGCCTTCGAACCCAACGCCGTCATCGGCGGTCGCCTGACCAATCTCGGCGGCACCGTCGTCATCGGCGAGGACGGCCCCATCGAGCTCAACCCCTTCACCGCCCGCCTGCTGAGGAGCGAGGGATGAACAAGACGACGCACATTCCGGAACGCGAGCTCGCCGAGCGGCCGAGCGGATACGCGGGGCCGAACCTCTCGCCCACGGGCCTGCGGCTGATCCCTCATACCCTCGC
Organism: Microbispora sitophila; assembly: GCF_014892245.1. NCBI lineage: Bacteria > Bacillati > Actinomycetota > Actinomycetes > Streptosporangiales > Streptosporangiaceae > Microbispora > Microbispora sitophila. The sequence continues at coordinate 158,589 of NZ_JADBGC010000017.1, forward strand.
GGACGGCGTCCACGCGCTCATGGCGGCCATTCCGCCCAAGGACAACAACGGGCTCGTCGCCGGCCGCGACGCCGCCCTCGTCGTGGACGCGGGAATCACCCCGGAGGTGTCCGGGCGGATCCTGGGGCTGGTCACCGAGCTGACCGACCGGCCGTTGCGGTTCCTGGTCAACACCACCTACCACGGTGACCACACCTTCGGGAACATGGCGTTCCCTGCCGGCACCGTCATCGTGTCGTCGCGGCAGAACAAGGAGAACATGACCGACCTCGACTACGAGAAGCAGGTCAGGTCGGGCAACATGTACGGCGACGAGGCGCTCTTCGACACGGTGACCCGATGGCGCACTCCCGACCTCGTGTTCGACGGCTTCGCTGAGATCGACCTGGGCGGGCGAGCCGTGCAGCTGTGGCACTTCGGCCCCGGGAACGGGCCCGGCGACACGGTCGTGTACGTGCCCGACGCCCGCGTCGCCTGGACGGGAAACCTCCTGTGTCACGCGGGCATCGCCCACATGCTGCTGCAGGGCGGTCCCGAGCCGTACATCGGCACCCTCCGCCGGATGAAGGAGGCGCTGCCCGATCTGGTGACCATCGTGCCGGGTCACGGGCCCTCCGGGGACGGGCATGCGGCCATCGACGCGCTGCTCGCCTATCTCGAGCGGCTGCATGACGAGGTGCTCGGAGCCGTGGAGGCGGGCCGTACCGTGGAGGAGACCACGGAGGCGTGCACCGACCCGTGGGCGGAGGGCCTGGACCCGGAGCTGTCCGCCGCGCTCGCGCGGTATCGCATCCCTCAGGACGCGGCCCGGCGCGGCATGCTCGACCTGTGCCGGAACCTGCACCGGCTCAACATCCTGGCCGCCTACCGTCTCTACACCCGTTCCTGAACCGGTCTTTCGAGGCGGCACGATCGGATGACCCGGGGGCGAACGGTCGCCGTACGCGGTTCAGCGCAGGACGGAGAACCAGCGTCCGGCCTCGGTCCACACCTCCACCGGGCGGAAGCCGGTGCGCCGGGCGAGCGGCCCGATGCCGGACGCGCTGACCCGCGCCCAGGCGAACCATCCGGTGACCCTGCCCTCCCGGCGAAGGCGGACCCGCTCGGTGCGGGTCGCGGCGCCGGGCGGATCGAGCTCGGCGACGACCTCGCCGCCGGGCCGCAGCAGCTCGCGGACCCGCCGCAGCAGGGCGTCCGGGTCGCCGCCGATGCCGATGTTGCCGTCGGCCAGCAGCACGGTGCCCCAGCGGCCGGCGCCGGGCACGTGGCCGAACACGTCGCGGCACAGGGCCCGCCCGCCGGCCAGGCGGGTGAGCCGTACGGCCCGGGGGGTGACGTCGATGCCGAGCGCCCGCACGCCGCGCCTCGTCAGCGCCACGGTCAGCCGCCCCGGCCCCGAGCCCACGTCGAGGGTGGGGTCGGCGCAGCGGGCGAGCATGGCCTCGTCCCCCTCGGCGCCGTCGAGCCAGCGCCATGCCTCCAGCGGCCATGTCCTGCCGTCGGCCGACTCGACCTCGACCCGCGCGCCGTCCAGCGACTCGGCGTAGAGGGGGCCGATCACGCGGGGACGTCCGCGCCGAGGGCCGCCAGCGTCGCCGCGAACCGCGAGGAGGGAACCCGCGCGGCCACCGCGCGTGCGTCGGCGGCGGTGTCCACGTCGGTCAGCTCGGGCAGCAGGGCGGCTCGCACGCCCGCGGCGCGGATCCGCTCCAGCAGCAGCGCCCCGGTGTCCGGCCGCGACATCGGCAGCCCGGCCAGCAGGGCGGGGTCGGGCCTGCGCTGCCCGAGCAGCCAGAATCCGCCGTCGGCGGCCGGGCCGACCACGACCTCGTGCCCGCCCAGCGATCGCCCCGCCTCGGCCAGCAGAGCGGGGGTGACCTGCGGGGTGTCCATGCCGATCAGCACGACCGGGACGGGAAGGGCCGCCCACGCGTCGGCGAAGGCGGCGGCCAGCCGGGCGGCCAGGTCGTCCCCCCGCTGCGCGACCACGTCGTACCCCTCGGGCAGCCAGGGCCCCGGCTCGCCGAGCAGGGCCAGCACCCGGCGCGCGGCGGGGGCGGCGGCGACGGCCGACAGCGTGTCGCGCAGCGCCGCCTCCGCGAGCGCGGCGGCCTCCCGCGCGGTGTAGGGCGGCGTGAGCCGGGTCTTGACCGCCCCCGGCACGGGCGCCTTCGCGATGACGACGATCTGCGTCGTGGCCTTGGTCTTCACGCCGCCCGCCACATGTCGCGGACGGTCCGCACGGTGCCGCGTACGGTGCCCGTCACCTTCGAGCGGCCCACCCGCGGCAGGTAGTCGACCTCGACCTCGCCGATGCGCCAGCCCGCCTCGCTCGCCCGCAGCACCATCTCCAGCGGATAGCCGAACCGCCGGTCCCGCAGGCCCAGGGCGAGCAGCGCCGTACGGCGGGCCGCCCGCATGGGGCCGAGGTCGTGCAGCGGGGCGCCGGTGCGGCGGCGCAGCCGCCAGGCGAGCACCCGGTTGCCCAGCCGGGCGTGCGCGGGCCACGCCGATCCGGTGACGGGCCTGCGGCGGCCCAGCACCAGGTCGGCGGCGCCGCTCACCACCCCCTCCGCGACGTACGGCACCTGCCGGGGGTCGAGGGAGGCGTCGGCGTCCATGAAGCACACGACGGGGGCGGTCGCGGCCGCCAGGCCCGCGTGGCAGGCGGCGCCGAACCCCGGCGTGGGCTCGGTCACCACGAGCGCGCCGTGCCGGGCGGCGACCTCCGCCGACCCGTCGGTGGACCCGTTGTCCACCACGATGGCGCGGCAGCCGTCCGGCATCCGGCCGAGCACCCAGGGCAGCGCCGCCGCCTCGTCGAGGCAGGGAAGCACCACATCGATCTGCATGCCGCAGAAGCTAGGGCCGCAGGGACCGCCCAGTTCTTACGAAGTGACTACGCCTGCGCCCCGCGCCAGGGCCAGGCGGGCGGTTTCCGAAACGGAACGCTCCATGATCAAAGGGTCTCGCCGCGAAGGGAGCGGGCTGGTCAGAGCCCGGTGCGGTACGCCTCGAGGCGGTCGGCCAGTTCCTTCGGGTGGCCGAGCATCGGACAGTGATCACCAGGCATTTCGTCCGGTTGGAACCCGAGACGCCCGGCGACGATCCCGCGCATGAACTCGGCCGGAAAGAAGCGGTCGTCGGAGGCCAGCAGGAACCTGGTCGGCACGCCCGGCCAGGAGGCCGGCGGTCAGGGCTTGCCGAACGGGGTAGGCGCCTGGTGGCGCTGGTGCGCGGCCACGAACTCGGTGGCCAGGTCAGCCGGGGTGTCGTGCAGCACGAGGGAGAAGGTGTCCTCCTCCGTGCCGCCCGCGACGCCTCGGCGCCGGTCGGCTTCCTCCCGTGCCGCCCCGTAGCCGGTGTTGCCCCACCATTCGCCCGGCGATTCGCCGGGAGCCGGAATCTGAGCCTGGAGCATCACGAGCAGGTCGGCCGGCACCCGGTCACATACCAGCGGGCCGGTGAAGCCACCGAACGAGTGGGCGACGACGACCAGATCGGTGCGCCCGCCGATCGCCTCGACCACCGTGTCCGCGTACTCCACGAGCCCGGCCGACTCGTCATCACACGGCAGGTCCGGTGCCACCACGTCGTGGCCCCGGTCGCGCAGGTCGGCGGAGAGCGGTCCCCAATACCAGGAATCGACCGCCGCGGCGTGGATCAGTACGTAGGTCGCCATCGAACAGGATCCTCCCGCGTTGTTGTTCCATTCGTCCAGCCGCCTGCGTCTCACTTCGACCGCAGGCCACCGGCCGCCGCGCAGCGTCCGGACGTGACCGTTATCCGTTCGACGGAGGGGCCGCACAGTTCTTACGAAGTGACTACGGGGCCGTCCACGGGACCGGGAGAGCGGCTCGGCGCGCCTACCGTGTCGGTCGTGACGGCACGGTCGATCGAGGGACGGCGTGCACTGGCGGCCTGGGCGGCGCTGGTGGCGGGCGCGTTCGCGGTGGGCGGTCTGCTGCACGCCCGCGGGGTGCTGCGCATCGACCATCTCCCGCCGCTGCACGCGCTGGCGCGCCTGCCCACGCTCGCACTGCTTCCTGCCGCGGCCTTCGCCGCGGTCGCGGTCCCCGCGCTGCCCCGGCTGACCGCGCACCTGCCGATGCGCGCGGCACTGGCGGCGGCCTTCGCCGCGTCGCTCGCGTGGACGGTCCTGCTGGCCGTGTCGGGGGAGGGGCTGGCGTGGCCGTTCACCCACCCCCAGGAATATCTGGCCGGGCTCGGCGCCGTGGGCGACGACCCCCTCGGCTGGCTCGCCGGATTCACCCGCGACCTGCCTGCCTACCCCACACATGTACGCGGCCATCCGCCGCTGCCGGTGCTGGTGCTGTGGGCGCTGGCGGCCGCCGGGCTGCCGGGACCGTTCTGGGCCGCCGTCCTCGTGGTCGTGACCGGGTGCTCGGCCACGATCGCGATCGGGCTGGCCGTACGGCGCGTGGCGGGGGAGGACGCGGCCAGGCGGGCGCTGCCTTACCTCGCCCTGTGCCCGGCCGCGGTGTGGATCGCGACGACCATGGACGCGTTCTTCGCCGGGGTGGGGGCGTGGGGGACGGCGCTGCTGGTGCTCGGCGCGCGGAGCCGGGCGGGCCGGGTGGCGCTCGGCCTCGGCGCGGGGCTCGCCCTGGGCGCGCTGCCCTACCTCAGCTACGGTCTGGTGCCCTACCTGCTCGTCCCCCTCGTGGCGGCGGTCGCCGCGGAGGTGCCGCGTACGACCCTGGCCGCCTGCCTGGCCGGGATGGCGGCGGTGAGCGCCCTGTTCGCCGCCGGGGGGTTCTGGTGGCCCGCCGGAGTGCTCGCCACCCACGCCGAGTGGGCGGCCGACCCCGGCGCGGCCCGGCCGTACCTGTACTTCCTGGTCGCCGACCTGGCCGTGCTCGCCCTGGTGACCGGGCCGGCCACCGCCGTCGGGCTGGTGGCGGCGGGGCGGGCCGGGGAGCGGATCCTGCCCGTGGCGGCGCTGGCCGCGGTGCTCGCCCTCGACGTCAGCGGCGTCACCCGGGGCGAGGTGGAGCGGATCTGGCTGCCGTACGCCCTGTGGGTCGCCGCGGCGGCAGGGCGTACGGCAGCCGGGCGTGCGGGAGACCGCCGCCTGCTCGCCGTGCAGGCGGTGTCAGGCCTGCTGCTGCAGGGGTTCGTCCGGTCGCCCTGGTGAACGGGTCGTATGTCAGCCGGCCAGCGGGGCGTGGGCGAACTCGCCCATGCCGTCGGCGAAGCGGACCCGGGCCCGGAAGCCGAGGTCGGCGGCGGCGCGGTCCGGGGAGGCCACGATGTGCCGCACGTCGCCGAGCCGGTAGCGGCCGGTGACCTCGGGGGCCGGCCCGCCCCGCGCCGCGCTCAGCGCGCCCGCCAGGTCGCCGATCGTGCGGGGCTCACCGCTGGCCACGTTGTACGCGCGAAGCCGCCCGGGCGGGGCGGACTCCAGTGCGTGAAGCGCGGCGAGGTTGGCCGCCGCGACGTCCCCGACGTGGACGAAGTCCCTGCGCTGGCCGCCGTCCTCGAACACCAGCGGCGCCCGCCCGGCCTCCAGCGCGGACCGGAAGATCGCGGCCACGCCCGAGTAAGGAGTGTCGCGCGGCATGCCGGGGCCGTACACGTTGTGATAGCGCAGGGCGACCGCCGCGCCGCCGGTCTCGCGGGCCCAGTTGGCCGCCAGGTGCTCCTGGGCGAGCTTGCTCGTGGCGTACGCGTTGCGCGGATCGGCCGGGACGTCCTCGTCGACCGTCCCCGGTGTCAGCGCCCGCCCGCAGCGCGGGCACGGCGGCTCGAACCGCCCCGCGGCCAGGTCCTCCTCGGCCCGGGGGCCGGGGCGCAGGCGGCCGTGCTCCGCGCAGTCGTAGACGCCCTCGCCGTAGACCACCATCGACGACGCCAGGACCAGCCGGGCGACCCCGTGCCGCGCCATCGCGGCGAGCAGCACCGCGGTCCCGAGCGCGTTGACCGACACGTACGCGGGCAGGTCCCGCACGTCGACGCCGAGGCCGACCTTGGCCGCCTGATGCACGACGGCGTCGGCGCCGTCGAGGGCGCGGCCGACGGCGTGCTCGTCCCGCACGTCACCGGCCGTGACGTCCTCGCCGCCGCGCAGGTCGAATCCCCGCACCTGGTGCCCGGCGTCCCGCAGCAGGCCGGCGACGCGGCTCCCGATGAAACCGGCCGCGCCGGTGACCACGATCTTCATTCCGTGACGGTAACAACGGCCCGCCCCGCTGAAAGTTTCATATTCCTTACGGGACGACCGGCGCGGAGGCGCGCGGCGGAGTTGACGGGCCCGCCCCGGCGACCGATGATCCGGGCGATGCCGTCGGCGGATCGTCGTCCCGGAGGGTGGCTCTTGTCCAGACTGTCGTGGCCGGCCGCGTGGACCGCGGCGGGCGCCGTCGCCGCCGCGCTGCTGGCGGCCAACCTCGCCGCGCCGCCCGTCCTCGCGACGAGTGTGACGACGGCATACGCCGCTTCCGCCTCCGCGGGTGAACCGTCGCCGCAGCCGACCGGGACCGGTTCCGCCGGCACGCCCACGACCCCGGGGGAGGTGCGGCCCTGCCCGCCGCCCCTGCCCACGGGCGGCACGCCGCAGGGCGTGGTCGGCCTGTGCTGGACGGCGTCCTCCGACGACGTCGGTGTCACCGGCTATGAGGTCTACCGCCTCACGCCCGACGGTTTCGTGAAGGCGACCTCGACCACGTCCACGATTACCGTGATCACCGGCCTGACCATCGGCCGCACCTACACCTTCTTTATCGTGGCCAAGGACGCCGACGGCAACACCAGCCCGCCCACCGCGCCGTTCAGCACCACGGCGGTCACCGGCATGTCCGTCTCGCCGAGCCCCGGCACGGGCGACACGACCCCGCCGACCAAGCCGGCCGGGATGCTGGCGAACTGCCTGCCGGACTTCCGCGGCACGTCGTTCTGCTGGACGCCGTCCACCGATGACGTCGGCGTCACCGGCTACGACGTCTACCGGCGCACCGACACGGGCTGGACGCGGGCGGGCACGGCCTCCGGCACCGCCCGGTACTTCACCGAGGGCAACCTCGTCACCGGTCAGTCGTACGTCTACTTCGTCGTGGCCAAGGACGCCGCGGGCAACCTCAGCCTGCCGTCCGACCTGGTGACGACGGTGGCGTCGGGCGGCTTCCCGCCGTACACGCCGCCCCCGGTCAGCTGCAAGATCAAGTACGACTGGTGGCCCTGGGGCGGCGGCTTCACGGCCACCGTGACGATCACCAACCTCGGCCAGACGGCGATGAACGGCTGGACGCTGCGCTTCGTCCTCCCCGACGCGGGACAGAAGATCACCAGCGGCTGGTCGGCCACCTGGTCCCAGTCCGGCAAGGACGTCACCGCCGCGAACACGCCGTGGAACGCGGTGATCCAGGCCGGCGCGTCCCTGCAGATCGGCTTCACCGGCACCTCCACGGGCGCCAACCCCGAGCCCACCGGCTTCACGCTGAACGGCGGCGCCTGCATCCGGGGCTGACCGCCCCACCCGACCGGGCCGCGGGCCAGGCCGTTTTCGAGGGGCGAATCGGGGCAGGCAGGACGGTATGCCGCTGCTCGACACCACGCTGCTCCTGCTGCTCGAGGGCTACGCCTGGCTGCCGGCCCGCTGGCGGGAGACCCAGGGAGAGATGGTCCACACCCGGCTGATGGGCCAGCGCGCCGTCGTGCTGCGCGGACCGGACGCCGTCCGCTTCTTCTACGACGACAACCACGTCCAGCGGGCGCCCGCGCTGCCCGAGCCGATCAAGAGCACGCTGTTCGGCCACGGCGCGGTGCACACGCTCGACCAGGCCGCGCACCGGGCGCGCAAGGACATGTTCATGTCCCTGATGACGCCGGAAAGCGTCGCCGCCCTGGTGGGCGAGACCACCGCCGGCGTGGGACGCTGCGGTGGCGACGTGGCCGGACAGGGGACACGTCGTGCTCTTCGACGAGGCCGCCCGCGTCATCACCCGGGGGGCGTGCCGGTGGGCGGGCATCCCGCTCACCGAGGAGGAGATCGGGCCCCTCGCCGCCGACCTCGTCGCGCTGGTCGACGGCTTCGGGTCACCCGGCGCCCGGCACTGGCGGGCCCGCGCCGCCCGCAGGCGCCGCGAGGCGTGGCTGGCGGGACTGGTCGAGGACGTGCGGCGCGGAGCCCTGCGGGTGCCGGACACCTCGGCGCTCGCCGTGGCCGCCCGCCACCGGGAGCCCGACGGCGAGTCGCTCGCGCCCCGGATCGCGGCGGTCGAACTGCTCAACCTGGTGCGCCCCACCGTCGCCGTGAGCTGGTTCGTCACGTTCGCCGCGCACGCGCTGCACTGCTGGCCGGTCAACCGCGTCCGCCTGGCCGAGGACACCGACGGCACGTACGCCGAGGCGTTCGCGCATGAGGTGCGGCGGTTCTATCCCTTCGCGCCGTTCGTGGCGGGCAAGGCCGTCAAGGACCTCACCTGGAAGGGCGAGCAGATCCTGGCCGACTGGCTCGTGCTGCTCGACGTCTGGGGCCAGAACCACGACCCGGCGCTGTGGCCGAACCCGTGCGCGTTCGACCCGCGACGTTTCATGGGGCGGGAGATCGGCCCGTACGACCTGATCCCGCAGGGCGGGGGCGACCCGGCGGCCGGGCACCGGTGCCCGGGCGAGCCGGTCACCGTGGGCCTGCTGGAGGCACTCGCGCCGCGGCTGGCCGGGCTGGACTACACGGTGCCGGAGCAGGACCTCACCATCTCGCCGTACCGGATCCCGGCCCGGGTGGCGAGCGGTTTCGTCCTGCGTCCGGCAGGCGCGGCCGTGCCCCGCGAGCCCGTGGGGGCGGAACGGCGGCGCCCCTCCGTTCATCCCTTGTAGTTGAAGACCTGGCGCAGCGTGTGCCGGACCTCGACGAGGTCCTTCTGGTCCGCCATGACCTGGTCGATCGGCTTGTACGCCTCGGGGTGCTCGTCGACCAGGGCGGCGGCCCGGTCGGAGTTCCAGGTCCGGCCGCGCATCGCCTCCCTGAGCGAGGCCGGCGACAGCTCACGCTTGGCCCGGCTCCTCGACATCCTGCGCCCCGCACCGTGGGAGCAGGAGTTGTACGACAGCGGGTTGCCCCGCCCGCGCACGATGTAGGACCGGGTGCCCATCGAGCCCGGGATCACGCCCTCGTCCCCGGTGTCCGCCTTGATCGCGCCCTTGCGGGTGATCCACAGCTCCTTGTCCTGATGGGTCTCCATCTGGGTGAAATTGTGGTGACAGTTGATCGTCCGGACCCGCGTGCCGGTGCCGACGACGCGGAACAGCGCCTCGCTCAGCACCCTGTCCATCCGCGCCCGCGACGCCATCGCGTAGCGCTGCGCCCACAGCATGTCCTCGATGTAGGCGGTGAACTCCGGAGTGCCCTGGGTGAAGTAGGCGAGGTCGTAGTCCTCCAGCCCGATCTCCATGCGCCGCATGAGCCGCTTCGCGCCGTTGATGTGCGCGGTGGCGAGCTGGTTGCCGATCCCGCGCGAGCCCGAGTGCAGCACGGTCCAGACCCGGTCGCGCTCGTCGAGGCAGACCTCCACGAAGTGGTTGCCCGAGCCGAGGGTCCCGAACTGGCAGGCGACCGTGTTCTCCTGCTTGGGTGTCAGCGCGGTGTGCGGCCGGCCCAGCTCACCGAGCGCGCGGTCCACCGCGCGGTCGTCGTGCCCCTTGCCCACGCCCGCCGGGATGCGGCGCTCCACCAGCCGCATCAGCGGGTCGAGCGAGTCGGGCAGGTCGGCGGCCGTGAGCGTGGTCTCGGTCGCGACCATGCCGCAGCCGATGTCCACGCCGACGGCGGACGGGATGATCGCGCCCTCCGTGGGGATCACGGAGCCGACCGTCGCGCCGATGCCCACGTGCGCGTCCGGCATGAGCGCGACGTGACCGGGCACGAACGGCAGGCGCGCCGCCCGGGCGGCCTGATCGATCGTCCCGTCGTCGATCTCGCTCGCCCAGGACAGCACCTTCGGGGCGATGTGCTTCGGCATGGTTGGATCTCCTCCTCGGTCGAGATCCACTGTGCCGCGCACCGGGCGGGAATCCCAACCGAATATCGCGCGGAAACTCGTTTGCCGCCCTACCCGCTCGCCGCCCATCATGCCGAAATGAGCGACGATTCCCGTGACCCCGGCGGGCAGGACGAGGAGGAGCGGCGGCGCCGCGGCGGCGAGGACGACCCGCCCCCGCCCGCCGGAGGCGTACGACTGCCGTGGACCGCGGTGCCCGCGCACCTGCGGCTGGCCGTCGAGACACACCTCGGGGACCGCGTGACCGAGGCCGTCACCCAGCCCGGCGGCTTCTCCCCGGGCGTGGCCGCCCGCCTGCGGCTCGCGGGCGGCGGCAGGGCCTTCGTCAAGGCGGTCGGACCCGAACCGAACCCGGTCAGCCCCGGCATCCACCGCGCGGAGGCCCGGGTGGCCGCCGCGCTGCCGGCCACGGCGCCCGCGCCCCGGCTGCTCGCGTCCTTCGACGAGGACGGCTGGGTGGTGCTGCTGTTCGAGGACGTCGAGGGACGGTCGCCGGCCCAGCCCTGGGTTCCGGCGGAGCTGGACCTCGTGCTCGGCGCGATCGCCGAGCTGGCCGAGTCGCTCACCCCCGCGCCCGTGGCCGTGCCGCCGGCCGCCGAGCGGCTCGCGGAGGAGTACCGGGGATGGCGGCGCCTGGCGGCCGGCCCGGACGGCCTCACGGTGGACGGATCCGATGCCGCGTGGGCCCGGCGGCACCTGGACCGGCTGGCGGAGCTGGAGGCGGCCTGGGACCGGGCGGTGGAGGGCGACACGCTGGCCCACGCCGACCTCCGGGCCGACAACCTGCTGCTCACCGAGGACGGACGCGTGTACGTGGTGGACTGGCCCTGGGCGTGCCTGGCCGCCCCGTGGTTCGACCTGCTCGGGATGCTCCCGAGTGTGGCCATGCAGGGCGGGCCGCCGCCGGCCGAGGTCTTCGACGGCCACCCGGTCGCGGCGAAGGCGGACGGCGACGCGGTCACCGCGGTCCTGGCCGCCGTGACCGGCTTCTTCCTGCAGCGCGGAAGCCTCCCCTCGCCGCCGGGCCTGCCCACGCTCCGCGCGTTCCAGATCGCGCAGGGCCGGACGGCGCTGGCCTGGCTGCGGCGGCGGACCGGCTGGAGATGACCCGGCGACCGCGCCCGCGATCGGGCGCCTGCCCGCGGTCCTGCTGACGAGGTCCCGTCGGCACGTCACCCTGAATCGGGAACCGGGCAGGACGCGTGGAACCCTGGGCGAGGGCGACGGCGCAAGCCGTGACCGGCGGGACGACTCGCCCGGGGCGCCCGGCCGGTTTCGCGTGCCCGAGAGGAGAGCGAGAATGAACCCCGCCTCGGCCGCCGTGGGCGGCGCGGCCACCTTCGTCTGGCTCGGGATGGTGCTGGCGATCTCCTTCCTGGAGGCGCCCCTGAAGTTCCGCGCGCCGGGGGTGACGGTCCCGATCGGCCTCGGCATCGGCCGGCTCGTCTTCCGCGCGCTCAACGCCGCCGAGGCCGTGCTGGCGGTCGTCGTGATCGTGGCGGTCGCGACCGGATCACCCGCCACCGCCGCGGTCGCGCTCACGGCGGTCGCCGCGGCCGTCCTGATGATCCAGATCGCCGTCGTACGCCCGCCGCTGAACCGCAGGTCCGACCGCGTCCTGTCCGGCGAGGACCCGGCGCGGCACAGGTCGAGGGCGCACCTGTACTACGTGGCGCTGGAGGCCGTGAAGGTCCTCACCCTGGCCGCGCTCGGCTGGGTCCTGCTGGGGTGGATCTGACCCGGGTGCGGGGTGCGGGGCCACGTCCGCCTACTGAGCGCTCTGCCAGTGATTCCAGTGGACGACCTCGGTGACCGGGACGCGGCGGGCGGGTTTGAATTCGGTGCCGATCGTCCAGGCGACGGGGATGAGCGCGCATTGGACGGTCGTCTCGTACGGCAGACCGAGCAGTGTGGCCGCCTGGCGCTCGTAGTTGAGGTGCGGTGTGGTCCATACGGTACCGAGCCCGCGGCTGCGTGCGGCCAGCATGAAGCTCCACACGGCGGGCAGCACCGAGCCCCAGGTGCCGGCCTGCGTCGCCGGATCGTCGAGCTCTGCCCGCGATCCCACCCGGATGCAGGGCACCAGCAGGACGGGCACCTGGTCCAGGATGTCGACCAGGTGGCGCAGGCTGTCGGCGATCGCGTGCCAGCCCGCCTCGGCGGTGAAGTCGTGGCGGCTGGGGCCCTGGTGGGCCTGCGGCGCGGCGGGGCTGGTCAGGCCGCGTCGCCACAGGTCGGCCAGGGCGCGTCGCCGGTCGGGGTCGGTGACGAAGACGAAGTCCCATCGCTGCCGGTTGCGTCCGCTGGGGGCCTGCTGGGCCAGGCGGGTGCAGTCGAGGAGCACCTCGCGCGGGACCGGTCTGGTCACATCCAGCCTGCGGCGTACCGCGCGGGTCGTGCTGAGCAGTTCGTCCGGGGTGAGGTTCAGCGGGCCGCGGTCGTGGGGGATTTCAGGCTGGAACATGGTCACTCCTGGTGTGGCGGTCGCGTTCGGGGTGGACCAGAAGGGCGAACAGGGCTCCGGCGAGGGCGAGCAGGATGCCGCTGAGCAGGAAGGCGGTCGTGTAGCCCGCCTGCGGGGTGGCGGCTCGGTCCAGCAGCCATCCGGTGATGACGGGGCTGGCGATCCCGGCGGTGACGCTGAGCCCGGAGAAGACGCCGAGGATGCCGGCTCGCTGGTGGGGAGGCACGAGCTCGGCCACGGCCGGGTTGGCGAAGGTGTTGACGGTGACGGATATGCCGTAGCCGAGCATCAGGAGGGCGATGGCGGGGATCGGCGCGTGAATCAGCGGCAGGGCGGTCAGCAGGATGCCGGCGCCGGCCAGGCAGGCGCCGCCGAGCAGGCCGCGGGCTCGTCTGGAGGTGACGCCCGCGCGCAGGAGCCGGTCGGTGACCGCTCCGGAGGCGACCAGTGCCACGATGCCGAGCGCGCTGGGCAGGCCGAACAGCGACCCGGCCGCCTCCGGGGAGAATCCGAGGGCGTTCTCGAAGTAGGAGGGCAGCCAGGTGAAGACGATGGCGGCGAGTGCGTTCTGGGCGAAGTAGGCGATGAGGCAGCCGATGAACGTGCGGTTGAGCAGTGCGCGGCGCCAGGGGACGCCGGTGGCCTGAGGGTGCTGCGGCCGGCCGCCCCGGCTGGGGGCGGCCCCGTACGGGCCGAGCCGCCCGGTGGCCAGCCACAGCAGCGACCAGCCGAGCGCGAGCGCTCCGACGGTGAGGAATCCGGCTCGCCAGCCGAATCCGATGATGACCAGGGTCAGGAGGGGCGCCATGGCGATCTTCGCGACGGCGGCGCCCGCGGTGTAGAGCGCCTGCGGCAGGCCGCGCCGCTCGTTGGGGAACCACGAGTACAGCACGGTCATGGACAGCGGGTTGGCCGGTCCTTCCGCGGCCCCGACCAGGATCCTGCTGGCGTACAGCATGCCGCCGGTGGCGGCGACGACGGCGGGCACCTGACCGGCGGCCCACAGCAGGCCGCAGGCCAGCAGGACCCACCGCGGGGAGATCCGCTGTGCGGTGAAGCTGACGGCGATGCAGGTCACGCCGAAAAGCACGTAGGAGGCGCTGCCCAGGCTGCCGAAACCGGCGGCGGACATGCCGAGCTCGGCGCTCATCGGCTTGGCGACCAAGCCCAGCAGGGCCTTGTCCAGGAACACCACCACCGCGGAGAGGACCAGCACAGCGGTGACGCCCCAGGCCCGGGCTTTGACGGGTGAGGAGGACATCGGAGCGCCGGGCGGTGCCAGGCTTTCGTTGACTGCCACTGCTGCTTTCCTTTCCTGCGGGCTATCGGGGAAGGGCCGACAGCCAGCGCATGAGGGAGTCGTTGACGTCGCCGGCCAGCTCTTGATGGATGAAGTGGCCCGCCTGCGGACGCAGGACCACCTGGCTGTAGTCGTGGGACAGGCACATCCGCTCCACCTGGGCCCGTGCCGCGTGGCGGTGGAAGGCCAGCACCGGCTGGCGGCGGCGGCGCAGGACCGGCTCGGCCTGGGGACGGAAGCGCAGGCTGCCGGGACCGAAGGCGCTGTGCCGGAAGGTCTGTGCCCTGAGCCAGGCCGGTCGTGACAGCACCTCAAGCAGGTGCCAGGTACGCAGGTGCCCGGGGGTGGCGGGAGTGTGGAAGCGGTCGCTGAACAGGTCCTGGGCGATCTGGTCGGCGTCCGGGCCCTCCAGGTCGTCGGCCAGCCGGGCCATCCACTCCCGATCGCCGGGGTCGCCGGCGTAGTCGGGGTCGATCACCACCAGAGCGCGGACGAGATCGGGGTGGCGGGCGGTCAGGACGGTGGCCACCGAGCAGCCCATCGAGTGGGCGAGCACGACGACCGGCGCCAGGTCGGCGTGGCGGATCAGGGCCGCCAGGTCCTCGGCGTGGTCGCCGACGTCATAGCCCGTCGGCGGGCTGCCGGAACGTCCGTGACCGCGCAGGTCGATCGCCACTGTGCGGTAATGGGACCGCAAGGCGGGGATCTGGTAGATCCAGCCTTCGGCCGCGCCCCACATGCCGTGCACGAGGAGCAGATTGAGCGGCGGCCGGGCCGAGGAGGCGGGCGGGTAGTCGGCGTAGAACAGGCGCACGCCGGAGTGTTCGAAGTATGGCACGGGGACTCCGTCAGGCTGAGGGGGCGAGCTGGGCGCCGCCGCACACGTGCAGGACCTCGCCGGTGATGAAGCTCGCCCGGTCGCCGGCGAGGAAGGCGACGGCGTCGGCCACGTCCTGGGGCCGGGCCAGCCGGCCCAGCGGTGTCATCGCCCGGTGACGGCCGGCGAATTCCTCGAACTCCCGGGCGCTACGCCCCGCCCTGGTCAAGGGGGTCTCCACCACGCTGGGCGCCACGGCGTTGACGGTGACACCGATGGGGCCCAATTCGACGGCGAGGGTCCGGGTCAGGCCGACGACGGCCGCTTTGGAGGTGACGTACCCCGTCGGGCCGCCGCCGAGCCAGGTGCGGGAGCTCACATTGACGACCCGGCCCCAGCCGTGACGCTGCCACCAGGGCCGAATCGCCTGGCACAGCAGCATCGGCCCGCGAACGTTCACCGCCATCGTCGCGTCCCAGCTCTCGGGGGTCTGCCCGGCCAGGGATCGGCGGATGTTGACGGCGGCGTTGTTCACCAGGCAGTCCAGCCGTCCGCCCGCGTGCTCCACGCGCGCGATCCCTTCACGGACCACCTCGGGGTCGCTCACGTCCACCCGAATGGCGCGGACAGTTCGGCCACCGGATGCCGACAGGCGGCTCGCGGCGTCGGCGACGGCCTCTTCGTCGATGTCGAAGAGCGTCACGTCGAATCCGTCGGCGGCCAGCTGAGCGGCGATGGCCATGCCGAGGACACCCGCTCCTCCGGTGACGATCGCCCCTTTCACGCTCACCGCCGCCCTCCTCCCGGCGTCTCGAACGTGACGTGGCCGCGCAGATAGGCGGCGTTGAATGCGAGGGCCTCGCGCGGCGGCCGGTCGCTGCTGAAATCCTCCACCGACACCCATCCGCGGTAGCCGGCGTCCGGAAGCAGTCGCAGGATCGCGGGCACGTCGAGCACGCCGTCATCCATCGGCATCCAGCGAGGCCGCCACGGGCCGCCGCCCTCGGGGCGCTCGAAGGCGACGTTCTTGATGTGCACGTGCGCCAGATGCTCGCCGAGGATCTGCAGCGCCATCCGGGGATCCTCCGACCCCTCCACCGCCGCGTTGCCGGGATCGTAGACGACCCCTACCAGGTGCGGGGACAGGTGTCCCACGACCTGCCTGGCCAATGCCGTACTCGGGCAGATCGTGCGCTGGTGCATCTCCAGCAGTGCCTGGACGCTGAAGCGCTCGGCCAGCGCCGCGACCTTGTCGAAGAACTCGATGCCCCGGCCGAGTGCCTGGTGAAATCCGTCGTCCGTCATGCGCGGAGCCCACAGCCGTATCCGGGGGGCTCCCGCCTCGGCCGCCAGCCTCATCAGCCGCTCGACTCCCTGCACGTCGCCGGCTGGGACGTAGCAGTTGAGGCCGATGACGGCCAGGCCCGCGCGGTCGCACAACTCCCGCGCCCGGCGGATGTCGTCTTCTTCCGGACGAAGGGTGCAGCGGTTGTTGGTCAGAAAGTGCGCCGGGCCCGGTGAGCCGGCCTCAGCGGAGACCCGCCATTCGATTCCGGCATACCCGGCTGCGACCGCCGCCTCGGTCGCCTGTTGCGGCGTCAGCTCCGGCAGGCAGGCCGAACACACGCCAAGCCTCATCGTGCTCCTCGAAGAACGCAGCTCGGAAAGCTGCTCACCGTTCCGTGTCACCATCGGTGATGGCCGTCGACATCAGTACAGGGCCGGACATCTCTCGCCGTCCAAGTCCTTCTAGGCAGTTCTGTTATGTTCTGCAGGCATACCTGAGCGATCAGATGAGGAGAAGCCGTGGAACTCCGGCACCTGCGCTATTTCGCCGCGGTGGCCGAGGAGGGCTCGTTCTATCAGGCCGCGCAGCGCTTGCTGGTCTCGCAGCCGTCACTGAGCCGGCAGATCATGGATCTGGAACGGCGACTCGGGCAGCGGCTGTTCGAGCGCACGTCCCGGGGGGTGCGGCTGACGCCGAGCGGAGAGGCGCTGCTGCAGCACGCCCGGCAGATTCTCGGTCTTGCCGCAACCACTCAGGAGATCGTCTCGGAAGCGGCGCGGGCCCGCCAGGTGGTCTCCATCGGCGTGCCTCCCGCGACGCCTGGTTCCTGGCTGTCGTCCGTCGTCGAGGCGGTGGACCGGACGCTGCCCCACGCCGAGCTGAACTATGTGGAGGCCACCAGCTTCGACCAGCTCCGCCTGCTGCACGAGGGCAGGCTTGACCTGTGCCTGGTCCACCAGCGGCCACCGGGTCACCACGGCTCGTGGCTGTTGCGTCAGGAGATCCTCGGGCTGGCGGTGCGGCCCGGCCATCCGCTGGCCGACGAGCCGCACTACCGGATCGGTGACCTCCACGCGCTGCGGGTGCTCGTGCACGCCCGTGAACGGGAACCCTCCCGTGAGAGCGTCACGGCGGCCGTGCTGGCCGCCGGAGTCCGGCCGTACTGGCGATTCGCCCAGTTCACCGAGCACGTTCTGGCCTGCGCGCAGGCGACGCGGTCCGATGCCGCACTGGTCGCCTCGCACGTCGCCGCGCTGCGGCTGCCCGGCTGGCGCTGGCGGCCCGTCGAGGGGCTGCCCGAGGCCGTGATGACCACGTGGCTGGTGTGCCAGCGCCCCACCCGGGCGGTGGTGGACGAGGTGGCCGACGTCGTGCGAGCCGTGCCGGCCTGACCAGGCCGCCCCGGGGTGCGGGCGGCCCGACCTGATGCGTTCACCACCGGTCCCAGTGCAGGACCTCCTCCCGCGGGATGCGGGGAGCGGGCTTGAAGTCGGTGCCGACGGTGAAGGCCAGCGGGATGAACGCGGCCAGCATGACCTCCTCGTACGGCACGCCGAGCACCTTGGCGAGCTCGTGTTCGAGCGGTGCCTGCGCGGTGGTCCATGTCGTGCCCAGGCCGCGTGCCCGGGCGGCCAGCATGAAGCTCCACACGGCGGGCAGGATCGATCCCCATGCCCCGGCCTGCACGGCCACCGGGGCGCGGTCGGTGCGTCCCTCCACACCGGGGATGACGAACGCGGGCACCCGGTGGATGTTGTCGGCAAGGTGGCGCAGCCCGTCGAAGACCCGCTCGGTGGAGCCGCGATGGGAGCTCATGCGCCACAGGTCGCGCTCGGTCAGCGGTTGCCCGGCGGCCAGCGGCAGGGCGCGCAGGAAGATGTCGGCCACGGCCCGCCGCCGCTCCGGCTCGGTGACCACGAGGAAGTGCCAGCGCTGCCGGTTGCGCCCGGTGGGGGCCTGCACGGCCAGGTCCACGCATTCCTCGATGAGCTCGCGGGGCACCGGCCGGTTGAAGTCCAGGCGCTTGCGGACGGCACGGGTGGTGCTCAACAGCTCGTCGGGGGTGAGCTCCAGCGTCACGATGTCTCTCCTTCAGGTGGTGGGGACGGGGGCGGGGCGGCGCGAGCGCAGACCGTACGCGGCGATGAGGGCGCCCACCAGGGAGAAGCCGCCCGCCGTCAGGAACGCGATCCGATAACCGGCGGGCGCGGACTCGCCCAGGGTCATGACGGCGGCCAGTGCCGCGACGCCGATCCCCGCGCCGATCTGTACGGAGGAGGTGACCAGACCCGAGGCCAGGCCCTGCCGCTCGTCCGGCAGGCCGCCGACCGCGGCGATGTTGAGACCGGGAAACGACAGCCCGTTGCCGACGCCGTGGACGACCAGCGCGGGCAGCAGCACGGTGAGGTAGTCGCCGGTGGCCCCGGCTCGCAGGAACAGCAGGATTCCCGACCCTTGGACCAGCATCCCGGCGGCGGCCACCCGGCCCAGTCCCCATCGGGCGATCAGCCTGCCGGCGAGGTTGGCGGTGATGACGATGGCCAGACCCATCGGGACGATCCCGAGCCCGGTGGCCAGCGCGCTGTAGCCGAGTTCCCCCTGCAGGTAGAGAACGGCGACGAACTGCCAGCCGATCGTCGCACACGCCCAGGCCAGCGCCGCGAGATTGGCGGCGGCCACCGTGCCGGACCTGAACACCTCCGCGGATAGCGGCCGAGCGGCTCGACATCGCGCTGTGCCGGGCCTCGGCAGCGGTGGCGCGCGCCGCGGACGACCACGCCGCCGGGGAAGGACTCGGCGTCGGGCAGCATCTCGTGCTCCAGATGCTCGACGCCGTCGGCCCTTGCTCCCAGCAGACGCTCAGCGAGGAACTGCGCATCGACCGCAGCGTCATGGTCGGCATCTGCGACGACCTGGAACAGGCGGGCCACGTACGCCGGGAACGCAACCCGCGCGACCGCCGTTCCTACGCCGTCACCATCACCGACTCCGGCCGGCGGCGGCTGGCCGAGGCTCAGACGTCGATCCCGGCCTTCCTCGAGGACGCCTTCCACCCTCTTACACCCGAGGAGCGTGGCCAGTTGAGCGCGCTTCTCGGCAAACTCCTGGGAATCGGCGCCTGACGCGAGCCGGCAGGACGGACAGTCGCAGGCTTCGTTCGTAAGGACTCGGATCCAGGCGCCCGAGCCGGGGACGGGCGTCTGTCTGTATCCTGACCGCGCACACGAAAACGCGGTCCCGGTCGGTAGCCCGGGCACCCGCCGGCCCCCGGGTTCGCAACCGGTGCCGGCGGTCTCGTATCCGCCTCTCATGTCCCCGCGGGGAGCCTCGGAGGATGTCCGGTGTGCCGGAAAGCGGCTTCGCCAAGCCGCCTGTCGGCATACCTGTGGAGGCATCATGGTTTCCCTGTCCGTCTACTTCGAGGGCCCGTTCTGGGTGGGCGTCCTGGAGATCGTCGAGGACGGCGAGCTTCGCGCGACCCGGTTCGTCCTCGGTTCGGAACCCACCGGTCCGGAGCTGTACGAGTTCCTCTCGCGGCACGGGGTCGCCCTGCTCGAACGCGCGGAGGCGGCCCCCGCCGTGCCCGTGGGGGAGCACGGGGAGGGCGGGGAGCGGCGGCTCAATCCCAAGCGCGCGGCCAAGCTGGCCGCCCGCGCGGCGGCCCGGGTCACCCGGCGCGGCACGGCCGCGCAGGAGGCGCTGCGGCTCGAACTGGAGAGCACCAAGAGCGAGGCGCGCGTGAACCGGCGCGAGCGGGAGCGCGCGCTGGCCGAGCACCGCCGCGAGGTCGCCCGCCGCAAGCGGATCGAGCGCCGCCGCGACCGGTGAGGGGGCGGCGGAGCGGTTCCGTCCCGGGGTGAGGGAATCACGCCGGGGTGACCGAGGTTGTCGCCATCGTGATGGCAGGGCTTAGGCTTGAGGCTCTCTGGGGTTGGAGGTCCTCTCGTGCTGGTTGACTCGTTCGGCCGGGTCGCGACCGATCTGAGGGTGTCGCTGACCGACCGGTGCAACCTGCGGTGCGCGTACTGCATGCCGCCCGAGGGCCTCGACTGGCTGCCCAAGCCCGAACTGCTCACCGGCGAGGAGATCGTCCGCCTGGTGACGATCGGCGTGGAGCGGCTCGGCATCCGGGAGGTTCGCTTCACCGGTGGCGAGCCGCTGCTGCGGCGGGAACTCGCCGAGATCGTGGCCGCGACCGCCGCGCTGCGCCCGCGTCCCCAGGTGTCGCTGACGACCAACGGCATCGGCCTGGCCCGCCTCGCGGAGCCGCTCGCGCGGGCCGGTCTCGACCGCGTCAACGTCTCTCTGGACACGCTCGACCGCGAGGTGTTCGTCCGGCTGGCGCACCGCGACCGGCTGCGCGACGTGCTGGAGGGGCTCGCCGCGGCGACGGCGGCGGGCCTCACGCCGGTCAAGGTCAACGCGGTGTTGATGCGCGGCGTCAACGAGCACGAGGCCGTGCCGCTGCTTCGCCACTGCCTCGACCGGGGGTATGAGCTGCGCTTCATCGAGCAGATGCCGCTCGACGCCCAGCACGGCTGGCGCCGCGACGACATGATCACGGCCGACGAGATCCTCGGGCTGCTGAAGGACTCCTTCGACCTCACCGAGGACGACCCGCGCGAGCGGGGCAGCGCCCCCGCCGAGCTGTTCCTGGTGGACGGCGGCCCGCACCGGGTGGGTGTGATCGGCTCGGTCACCCGGCCGTTCTGCGGCGCCTGCGACCGCGTCCGGATCACCGCCGACGGCCAGGTCCGCAACTGCCTGTTCGCCACCGAGGAGTCCGACCTGCGTACGGCCCTGCGCTCGGGGGCCTCGGACGAGGAACTGGCGGAGCGGTGGGTCGCGGCGGTGCGGAGGAAGAGGGCCGGGCACGGCATCGACGACCCCGCCTTCCTCCAGCCAGCCCGCCCGATGTCGGCCATCGGCGGCTGACGGAGCCCCCTGAGAGAGCCCCCTGGGAAAGTCCCAGGAGAGAGCCCAAGAGAGCCCCGAGAGAGGTCAGGGAGCACCTGTGCGTTCCCGTCCCGGAACCGGCGCCGGTGATGCGGCCTGCCCGCCGCCGTACGACGCCGTGATCCTTGCGGGGGGCCGGGCCGAGCGGCTCGGCGGGGCGGACAAGCCGGGCGCGCTCGTCGGCGGGCTGCCCCTCGTCGAGCGCGTGGCGGCCGCGGTCCGCGACGCCCGCGCGCTGGTGGTGGTGGGCCCGCCCAGGGACATGCCGGGTGTGCTGTTCACCCGTGAGGACCCGCCGGGCGGTGGACCGGTGCCGGCGCTGCGCGCCGGGCTCGCCGAGGTGACGTCCCCGCTGGTCGTCCTGCTCGCCGCCGACCTGCCGTTCGTCGTCGCCGGGCACGTCGGGGCGCTCCTGGCGGCCGTGCCGGAGGACGGCGCGGGCGCGGTCCTCGTGGACGACGAGGGCCGTGAGCAGTGGCTCACCGGTGCGTGGCGGACGGCGGCTCTGCGGGCCGCGCTCGGCCCCTACGAGGGGCGCTCGCTGCGCGGGCTGCTCGGCCCGCTGGCGCCGGCGCCCGTGCGCCCGCCGGTGGCGCCGGGGGAGACCCCGCCGTGGTTCGATTGCGACACCGTCGAGGATCTGCGCGCGGCCCGCGAGCGGGCCCGAGAGCGCGGGTGAAGGGAGTGCGCGTGAACGTGCTGGAGGAATGGACGGCCCAGGTCTGCCGCGAGCTGGGCATCGACCCCGCCCGGGTGGACCGGACCGCGGTGCTCGACCTGACCAGGGATGTGGCGCACGGCGTGGCGCGGCCCGCCGCCCCGCTGACCGCCTACCTGATGGGGCTGGCGCAGGGAGCCGGCACCGCGCCGCCGGATGTGGTGGAGCGGCTGTCCCGGATGGCGAAGGAGTGGGCGGAGGCGACCGCGGACAGGCCCGGCGACTCCTGACGCCGGCTTCCACGGCCCCGGCGCCGCATAGAGGGACAGGGCGAGCGCCGGGGGCCGCTCGGCGGAAGGGCCGTTCCCGACGGGGACGACCGCGACGGCCGGTCCGTGAGGTCCGTGCGAAGTCGGTTGGTAGTGCTCGACGACCCCGAAAAGGGCGACGCCGGGTGGTTACGGGGGCAAACCACCCGGCGCCGCTTCATCGGCGTTCCGACGGGGGCCCGGAACGCCGGCACCAGCGCTCCGACGGGGGACCAGAGCGCTTGGCTAAACTGTACACCTCCAACCCATGGGTTGCGTCAAGACTTTGTCACGACCCGATCTCGCGTCGATGGCGTGGTATCTCGTTTTGGTTAGGCGAGGTCAAGTCTGGGGGCGGAGGAGGCTCGTGACCTCTCTGATTGGCCCCGATAACGGCAACGTATGGCAAAAGAACCGCGCCCGCGACGAACAGCGCCTTGACGGGCCAGGGGGCCGGCACCGCCACCGCCAGAATGAGGCAGACGAGCCGGATGCCCATCTTGATGAGGTAACTGATCTCCCGCTTGCGCACGTCGTCGGACAGCGACGGCTGGGCGTCCGTCACCTGGTGAACGACCGGGCGGTCTTTTCGCAACCAGCGCCATGGATTCACGATTTCCACGGTAGACCCCGAGGGAGGCGGGGTGACGCCCGCACGGCGATACGATCACGCGACAGGCACAGGCAGGAGGACGTGATGTCGGACCGCACCTACCGGGTGACCGAGATAGTGGGCACCTCGGCCGAGAGCGTCGACCAGGCCATCCGCAACGGCGTCAGGCGGGCCGCGCAGACGCTGCGGCACCTGGACTGGTTCGAGGTGACCGAGGTGCGCGGGCACATCGTGGACGGCGAGGTGGCCCACTTCCAGGTCGGCATGAAAGTGGGCTTCCGCCTCGAGGACGCCGAATAGGACCTGGTGCCGTGACGGGAGACGGGCACCGTCCGTTGTCCGCAGAGCCGGTTTGATGGGTGGCTCGTGTCCGAGCGGCGGACAGGCGCTCAGCCGGCACTGGAGCGCACTGAGAAGGATGGGCGCTACTCCCTGGTGGCCATGGCCGCAGGCAGCGGGAAGGTGACGCCGGTCAGCTCCTCGGAGGCCGTCCACAGGCGACGGGCGAGTGTGTCGTCCTGGGCGGCCCTCGACGGGCCGACGAGCTCCGGCGCGCCGTGCCCTTGTGGGGAGTCGCCCGGGCCGGCGTAGCTGCCGTCCGAGGCGAACCGGCCTCGGTGAGGCGGCGTCGCGCACGGCGAGAGCGACGCGGGCTCCTTTCGCGGTGGCGAGCGCGCGGGCTGCGGCGAGGCCGGACGGACGGCGGCGAGGCCGGGACCACGCGGCCGGTTGAAGATTTCTGCGGAATGTGGCGGGCCGTAAGCTGGTCACGTGGGTAGAAGAGAAGGTCGGCTGGGGCTTACGACCGCTCTGGCGCGGGTCGCGTTTCTGGTGAATGCGGCCTATACGGAGGCCAGCCGGGAGTTCGGTTTCTCGCCCCAGCAGGGACAGTTCCTGTGCGTTCTGCGGCCGGGGCCGTGCGGTATGGGTGAGCTCGGTGCCGTGATGGGCCTCGCCAAGTCGACGGTCACCGGCATGGTCAACTACGCCGAGCGTAACGGGCTGGTGCGGCGCGAGGCCGACCCCGGCGACTCGCGGGCGGTGTCGGTCGCGCTGACGTCGCACGGCCGGGAGGTTGCCGACAAGTTCTACGCCGACGGGTCCCGGCGGATCGAGCAGCTGGCGGTCTCTTTGACGGAGGACGAGCGCTCGACGCTCGCGGCTCTGCTTGGCCGCGTCGCCGACGACAACAAGGTGTCGGTGATCTTCATGGAGGTCTGAGCGCCTCCCTTGAAGTTCGGTGACCGAACTAATATTGTTCGGTCACCGAACTTTCTATTCTTGGGGGCGTGCGGCAATGACTCGTACGGTTGCGGTGGTCGGCGGCGGATACGGCGGCTCCCTGGTCGCCAAGGCGCTGGATCTCGCCGGGGACGTCGTCCTCATCGACCCGCGGGAAGCGTTCGTCAACGCGGCGGGGTCGCTGCGGGCGCTGACCCAACCCGACTGGGCGGCCAACGTCTTCTTCCCGTTCGACACTTTGCTCGAGCGAGGCCGGGTGATCTGTGACCGGGCCACCTCGGTGGATCCGGCCGGGGTGACGCTCGCGTCGGGCGACCGGGTCGAGGCCGACTATCTGGTTCTCGCGACCGGCTCCGGCTACCCCTTTCCCGCTAAGCCGAAGCAATCCGCCACGACCATCGCCGAGGCGCTCGATGATCTCCGCGAGTCGCACAAGGAGCTGGCCGGCGCCGGCCGTGTCCTGATCCTCGGCTCCGGCCCGGTCGGGCTGGAACTGGCGGGAGAGATCAAGGAGGTCTGGCCGGACAAGGACGTGACCATCGTCGGCAAGGCCGAAGGCCTCCTGCCCGGCTTCCTTCCCGAAGTACGCGCTGAGCTGCACCGTCAGCTCGACGAACTCGGCATCACCGTGCTGCTGGGCGCCACCCTGACCGCGCCGCCCCCGACCGAGGCGGGCCGGGCCGGGCGTTTCACCGTCACCACCGACGCCGGCGACGAGATCAGCGCGGACATCTGGTTCCAGGCCTTCGGGGTGCGGATCACCAGCGACTACCTGGCCGACGGCAAGCTCACGCCGCTGACCGCGCGAGCGACGGTGCCGGTCACCGGCCGGCTCACCGTCACGGGATACGACCACGTCTACGCCCTCGGCGACATCGCCGACCTCCCCGACCCCAAGATGGCGTCGTACGCCCAGGAACAGGCGCAGGTCGTGGCCGAGAACCTCAGGGCCCAGCTCGCCGGCGAGCGGCCGGAAGCCGTCTACACGCCGACGCCGCACCAGAGGATCCTGCTTCCGCTCGGGCCGCGCCGAGGTGTCGGCCAGCTGCCGGCGCCCGGTGGCGTCGCGCCGGCGACGACCGAAGCGGTCCATCAACGCAAGGGCGCCGACCTGTTCACCGCACGCTTCGCCGAACGGTTCAGCCGCAGAAAGGCAAGCTCGTGATCGCTCCGAGACGGGAATCGACGCGAACCGCGATCAGGCCTGAATCGAGCCACTGAATCCTCGATCGGACGCTCAAGGCCGACTGCCGTGTTCTGCCGCTGAGCGCACGGAAGAGGCGGCACATTCGACCGGCTCGATGGACCGCGCGTGGTGACCGTTTCCGGTCACCACGCTAGCTGGCCTGGCTGACCGTCGACATGTTGAAGTCGGGCACCCGGACCGGCGGCATGACGGCGCGGGTGAACCAGTCGTTCCACTCGCGCGGCAGCGTCTGCTCGCTCGGGCCCACCTCGGTGAGGCGGCCGAGCAGGTCGACCGGCGACTCGTTGAACCGGAAGTTGTTGACCTCGCCGACGACCTCGCCGTTCTCGACGAGGTAGACGCCGTCCCTGGTCAGCCCGGTCAGGAGCAGCGACTGCGGGTCGACCTCGCGGATGTACCACAGGCAGGTCAGCAGCAGGCCCCGCTCGGTCGAGGCGATCATCTCCTCCAGCGAGCGGCCGTCCTCCGGTCCCGTCATGATCAGGTTGTCGATCTGCGGGGTGGCGGCGAGGCCGGTCAGCTCGGCGGAGTGCCGGGTCTGTACGAGGTTGGCCAGCGTGCCGTCGCTGATCCACTCGGTGTGGGCCAGGGGCAGGCCGTTGTCGAAGACCGACTGCTCCCGGCTGGAGGAGTGCGCGACGACGAACGGCGCGCACTCGACCCCGGCCCGTGCCGGATCGCTGTGGAGCGAGATCGGCAACGTCGAGAGCCGCTCGCCCACCCGGGTGCCGCCGCCGGGCCGGGAGAACACCGTACGGCCGTCGGCCGCGTCCCGCGCGCCGGCCGACCAGTACAGGTAGATCATCAGGTCGGAGACCGCCGTCGGCGGCAGGAGCGTCTCGTAGCGGCCCGGCTCCAGGCTGATCCGGCGCTTGGCCCAGTCCAGCCGCCGGACGAGCGTCTCGTCCAGGGCGGCCACGTCCACGTCCGAGAAGTCGCGGGTGGCCACGCCCGTCCACGCCGAGCGCGTCATGTCCGCCGACTTGGCGTTCAGTTCGAGCCGCCCGGTCGGCTGGTCGTGGCGCAGCCGCAGGCCCTTGGACGAGCCGACGAACGTCGAGGTCATGCTGTGCTCGGCGAAGCCGTACAGCCTGCGTCCTGAGGCGTCGGCGGCGGCGAACGCCTCGCCGAGCGCGGGGGCGAAGTCCCCGAACACGTCGATGGAGGTCGGCTCCACCGGGCGCTCCCAGCCCGCACCGGCGGTGCCCTCCACCAGAGGCCGGGCGTCCTCCGACGGCCGGGCCTCCCGTGCGGCGCGGTCCGCCGCGGCCACCACGTCGGCCAGCTGTTCGGCCCGTACGGCGGAGCGCGACACGACCCCCACCCCGGCGCCCACGACGGAGATCACGGTGAGCCGGGACGAGCGCGCGACCCCGTTGGTCGTCAGCGTGTTGCCGGCGAAGCGGAGGTTGGCGGTCGAGCCCTCGTCCACGATGACGACGCAGCCGTCGGCCTCGCTCAGCGCGAGCGCCCGCTCCACCGTCTCCTGCGGTGTGGTCACCCCGTCGCTCACTTGCCACCCTCCTGGACGGTGTTGAGGATCCGTACGTCGCGGAACAGGGCGGCCGGAGCGCCGTGACTGACCGGCGCGACCTGGCCCGGCTGGCCCTTGCCGCAGTTGAAGGCGCCGCCGAGCACGTACGTCTGCGGGCCGCCGACGGCCTCCATGGAGCGCCAGAAGTCCGTGGTCGTCGCCTGGTAGGCCACGTCGCGCAGCTGCCCGGCCAGGCGGCCGTTCTCGATGCGGTAGAACCGCTGGCCGGTGAACTGGAAGTTGTACCGCTGCATGTCGATCGACCAGCTCTTGTCGCCGACGACGTAGATCCCGCGCTCGATCCGCGAGATCAGCTCGTCGGTGGAGGGTCCGTCCGCCGCCGGCTGGAGCGACACGTTGGCCATCCGCTGGATCGGCACGTGCCCGGGGGAGTCGGCGAACGCGCAGCCGTTCGACCGCCCGAGGCCCTTCAGCAGCGCCATCCGCCGGTCGAGCTGGTAGCCCACCAGCGTGCCCTCGCGGACGATGTCGAACGACTGGCCGGCCACGCCCTCGTCGTCCCAGCCGACGGTGGCCAGGCCGTGCTCGACCGTGCGGTCGCCCGTCACGTTCATCACCGGCGAGCCGTAGTGCAGGGTGCCGAGCTGGTCGAAGGTGGCGAAGGAGGTGCCGGCGTAGGCCGCCTCGTAGCCGAGCGCCCGGTCAAGCTCGGTCGCGTGGCCGATCGACTCGTGGATCGTCAGCCACAGGTTCGACGGGTCGATCACCAGGTCGTACGGCCCGGCCTCGACCGAGGGCGCCTTGAGCTTCTCGTCCAGCAGGTCGGGGATCTCGGCCAGCTCGGCGGGGAAGTCCCAGCCGGTGCCGGTCAGGTACTCGTAGCCCCGGCCGACCGGCGGGGCCAGCGTGCGCATGTCGTCGAACCGGTCGCCGTCGGCCCGCATCGCGGTCAGGACGGGGTGCAGCCGCACGCGCTGCTGCGTGGTCACCGTGCCCGCCGTGTCGGCGTAGAACTTCTGCTCCTTGACCTGCATGAGCGAGGCGGAGACGTGGTCGACCCGGCCGAGCAGGCCGGACGACCACTCCGCCAGCAGCGCCGCCTTGTCCGGCAGCGGCACGTCGAACGGGTCGACCTCGTAGGCCGACACCCAGGTCACGTCGTCGTACACCGGCTCGGGGGCGAGCTCCACCGGCTCGCGGTTGATGGGCGCGCTGACCGCCGCCACCCGCACGGCCTCCTCGGCGGCCCGGGCCGCCGCCTCCGGGGTCAGCTCGATCCCGGACGCGAAGCCCCATGTGCCGTCCTTGATCACCCGTACGGCGAAGCCGAGGTCGTCGGCGTCCGAGGACCCCTCGAGCCGGGCGTCGAACAGGCGCAGCGTCTCGGCGCGCACACGTTCGAGCCGGAACGAGGCGTGCTCGGCTCCCAGGTCACGGGCGCGCTGCAGGGCCGCGTCCGCCAGCCGCCGCAGCGGCAGGGCGAGGAAGTCGGGGTCGATCTGGCGCATGTCCACGATCCTAACCCTGTGATCTTGTGCCCTGCGGACAAGTGGACTACCCCCAAGTAGCCGATACGGTCGGTCGCATGGTTCGCTCTGTTCTCGTCACCGGCGGAAATCGCGGCATCGGCCTCGCGATCGCCCGCGAGCTCGCCGCCGCGGGGGACGCCGTCGCCGTCACCTACCGTTCCGGCGAGCCCCCGGAGGGGCTGTTCGGAGTTCGCTGCGACGTGACGAGCTCCGCCGACGTCGACGCCGCCTTCGAGAAGGCCGAGGCCGAGCACGGCCCGGTCGAGGTGGTCGTCGCCAACGCGGGGATCACCAAGGACACGCTGCTGCCGATGATGAAGGAGGAGACCTTCACCGACGTCATCGACACGAACCTGACCGGCGCCTACCGTGTCGCGAAGCGGGCCGTGCGGCCCATGCTGCGGATGCGGCGCGGGCGGATCATCCTGATCTCCTCCGTCGTCGGCCTGTCCGGCTCCGCAGGCCAGACCAACTACGCCGCCTCCAAGGCCGGGCTGGTCGGCTTCGGCCGGTCGCTGGCCCGCGAGCTCGGCTCGCGCGGCATCACGGTCAACGTGGTCGCGCCGGGGTTCGTGGAGACCGACATGACCGCGGTGCTCGACGAGGCGCAGCAGGAGCAGATCCGCAAGAGCATCCCGCTCGGGCGGCAGGCGCAGGCCGAGGAGATCGCCCGGGTCGTCAGGTTCCTGGCGAGCGACGACGCCTCCTACATCACCGGGGCGGTCATCCCCGTCGACGGCGGCCTCGGCATGGGCCACTGAGCGGACGACAGACTGGAGCTGGACATGGGTTTGCTGGACGGGAAGCGACTGCTGGTCACCGGCGTCCTCACCGACGCCTCGATCGCCTTCAACGTGGCGAAGCTGGCCCAGGAGGAGGGCGCCCAGGTCGTGCTGACCGGCTTCGGCCGCCTCAGCCTGGTCGAGCGCATCGCCAAGCGGCTGCCCGAGCCGCCGCCGGTGATCGAGCTCGACGTGCAGGACAACGACCACCTCGACACGCTCGCCGACCGCGTCGGCGCGCACCTCGACGGGCTGGACGGGGTCGTCCACTCGATCGGGTTCGCCCCGCAGTCCTGCCTGGGCGGCAACTTCCTCAACACCTCGTGGGAGGACGTCGCCACGGCGGTCCACGTCTCGACGTTCTCGTTCAAGTCGCTCGCCGTCGCGTGCCTGCCGCTGATGAAGGAGGGCGGCGCGATCGTCGGCCTGGACTTCGACGCGACCAAGGCGTGGCCGGTCTACGACTGGATGGGCGTGGCCAAGGCCGGGCTGGAGTCGTGCTCGCGCTACCTCGCCCGCGACCTGGGCAAGCACGGCATCCGGGTCAACCTCGTCGCCGCCGGCCCGCTCCGCACGATGGCGGCCAAGAGCATCCCCGGGTTCAAGGAGTTCGAGGACTCCTGGCCGGAGCGTGCGCCGCTCGGCTGGGACCTCGCCGACACGGCGCCCGCCGCCAAGGCCTGCGTCGCGCTGCTGTCCGACTGGTTCCCCGCCACGACCGGCGAGATCGTCCACGTCGACGGCGGCGTGCACGCGATGGGCGCCTGACGGCGCCCCCTCGCGTCATCCCGCATCCTGCGGGCTCACGGGCCGCGGCGGAATCTTGCCGCGGCCCGTCCCCGCGCTTAGCATCTGGGCGTGCCTGACGCCCGCCCGTTCCCGTGAGTGGGCAGGGGCTGTCAGGCGCGAGCGTGGTGCCCGGGCCGGCCCGTCCCCGTACGCCCCTGGACGGCGTCGCCCGCGGCGACGTGGCCGCCGAACTCGTGTGGGGACCATGGGACGACCAGAGCGCGACCTCAGCCCCGAGGAAGGGCCCTTACAGGCGTTCGCCGTCGCGTTGCGGCGGCTGCGCGAGGAGGCGGGGTCGCCCACCTACCGGGCCCTCTCGGAACGGGCGCACTACTCGCCCACGGTGCTGTCGCGGGCCGCGGGCGGCCGCGTCTTCCCGAGCCTGGAGGTCACCCTCGCCTTCGTACGGGCCTGCGGGGGCGACGAGGACGCGTGGGGGCGGCGCTGGCACCGGGTCAGCGAGGAGATCTCCGGACGGGCGGCGGAACCGCCGGAACCGGCCCCGACGGGCGAGGGCCTCTCGTCCCCGGTCCCCGGCGCCGCCGAGGCCGGGGGCGGGCACGACGCCGACTCCGGTGGCGACCCTGATGTCGACCCCGGTGGCGACCCCGGTGCCGGGCCTGATGCCGGGCCTGATGCCGGGCCTGGTGGCGGGCCTGATGCCGGGTCGGGTGCCGGGCGCGGTGGCCTCGCGGGCCGGGTGCGGCGCCGCGGGCGCCTGCTCGCGCTCGCCGCCGTCCTCGTGGTCGTCGGCGCGGTGGCGCTGGGCGCCGCCGCGCGCGGTGTGGGGCTCGCGCCCGGCTGGACCTCGCGCAACCAGCACGTCACCGACCGCGCGGGGGACGCGAGCCGGGCCGAGGACATGGACGGCGACGACCCTCGCGCCCGCGGGTGCGGCGACGACCTTCAGACGATCGACACGCTCGACGCGGTCCCGCTGAACCTGCCCGACGGCAGCCGCTTCGGCACGCTGCGGCTGCGGCGCAGCCCCGAGTGCGACACGGCCTGGGCGTCGGCGCACTTCGACAATCCCCACCTCTACACGGTGTGGCTCGCCGCGCACCGGCCGGCGGACAACGCCCAGGTGCGCTCCCAGTGGTCGAACAACACCCCGCCGGGCAGCTACGGGGACATGCTCTCCCTCACACCCGGATGCGTCTGGGTGGAGGGATGGGTGGTCACCGGGCAGGGGGAAGGCCCGCACGCGAGAACCCGCTGCCTGCGCTGATCCCGCATGCTCCGCTCACCCCCTCGTCTCGTGCTCCGCCCTCGGCGGTGCCGCGGTGCGCAGGGCACGCCCGGGAGTCCAGCCTCACCGGGACGCGGTGCCGGCGAACGGGATGGCGGCCGGGAGCGGGTCGCCGGGCGCGTCCACCGGGTGCCGCCACAACCCCCTGCGTTGGAGCAGGGGCAGGACGCCCTCGCCGAACCAGTAGGCCTCCTCCAGGTGCGGGTGACCGGACAGCACGAACTCGTCGATGCCGAGAGCGTGGTACTCCTCGATCCGCTCGGCCACCTCGACGTGGCTGCCCACCAGGGCCGTGCCCGCGCCGCCGCGGACGAGCCCGACACCGGCCCACAGGTTCGGCGAGACCTCCAGCGCGTCCGTGCGGCCCCCGTGCAGGGCCAGCATCCGCCGCTGACCCTCCGACCCGCTGCGCGCGAGACCGGCCTGCACCGACGCGATGACCGCCGGGTCCAGAGCGGACAGCAGCCGCTCGGCCTCCGCCCACGCCTGCGCCGAGGTGTCCCTGCTGATCACGTGGAGCCGGATGCCGAAGCGCACCTCGCGGCCGGCCGCGGCGGCCTCCCCGCGGATCCAGGCGAGCTTCTCGGCGACCTGCGCGGGCGGCTCGCCCCAGGTCAGGTAGACGTCGCTGTGCCGCGCCGCCACCCTGCCCGCGGCCGGGGACGACCCGCCGAAGTACACCGCAGGAACCGGGGACGGCACCCGGTTCAGCGCGGCGTCCGCGACCCTGACGTGCCTGCCCTCAAGGGTGACCCGTTCCCCGCGCCACAGGGCGCGTACGACGGTGAGGAACTCGTCGGTGCGCTCGTAGCGCTCGTCCTTGGCGAGGTGGTCGCCGTAGGCGCGCTGCTCGTGGTCCTCGCCGCCGGTGACGACGTTGACCAGCAGGCGCCCGGCCGAGTGCCGCTGGAACGTCGCGGCCATCTGCGCGGCGAGCGTGGGCGACAGCAGCCCCGGCCGGAAGGCGACCAGGAACTTCAACCGCTCGGAGTTCGCGACCAGCATGGCGGTGGTCAGCCAGGCGTCCTCGCACCAGGCGCCGGCCGGGGTGAGGGCCCCCTCGAAGCCGAGCTGCTCGGCGGCGCGCACGATCTGGCCCAGGTAGGCCAGGGTGGCCGGCCGGTCTCCGCCGGCCGTGGTGATGTCCGTGCCGTGCCCGCCGCCGACGAGGTGGCGGCTGTCGCCGTACGTGGGCAGGAACCAGTGGAACGTCAATGTCATCGGGGGTCCCCTCAGGAGGCGGCCAGCAGCGGGCGGCGCGCGGCCACGGCCGACGCGAAGGCGTCGACCACGCGGTAGAGCGGCGCGGCGTGTTCCGGGTCGAGGCCGGCCTCGTCGCCGCGGAGCGCGATGTGCCGGTCAAGGACGAACCATCCCGGCACGACGTGGTCGGCCCCGAGCGAGGTCAGGACCGGGCGCAGCGCGTAGTCGATGGCCAGCACGTGGGCGGGGCTGCCGCCGGTGACGATCGGCAGCACGACCTTGCCCGCGAACGCGAACTGCGGCAGCAGGTCGAGCAACGTCTTCAGCAGCCCGCTGTAGGCGGCCTTGTACACGGGTGAGGCGACCAGGACGCCGTCGGCCTCGCCGACGAGGCCGACGACCTCGGCGATCCGCGGGTGCCCCGTGTCGGCCGACAGCAGCGCCTCCGCCGGCAGGTCGCGCACGTGCACGGTGCGGACCTCGTGGCCGAGGAGGCGCAGCCGGTCGGCGAGGTGCGCGCACAGTGCCGCGGTATGCGAGACCGCCGAGGGGCTGCCGGACAGGACGACGATGGTGGACATGGCGGAACCTCCGTCAGATGAGACCGGATTCGGATGAGGCCGGATTCGGGATCAGATCAGGCCGTGCCGTGGGGGCGGGGTCCGGTTCAGCGCGTACCGGCCGATGTGCTGGATCTTCCAGCGCACCGGATCGTGCAGGGTGTGGGTGCGGGCGTTGCGCCAGTGCCGGTGCAGGTTCAGCGAGTCGAGCGCCGACCTGGTGCCGGACACCTCGAACAGGGCATCGGTCACCTCGACGGCCGCCGGGTCGGCGAACGCCTTCGCCGCGGCGACCGCGATGGACGCGGCCGCCGCGGTCTCGTCGTCGAGACGTTCCCGCGCCCGGTCGACCGCCCGCCCGGCCTCGCCGAGCAGTGCCTCCGCGGCCCGTACGGAGACCTCCAGCTCTCCGAGGCGCTGGATGGTCAGGGGATCGTCGGCGGCGTGGTCGAGGCCGCTCTCGAACCACGGCCTGCTGCGGGTGCGGACGAACTCGGTGGCTTCGGTGAGCGCGGCGCGGGCGATGCCGACGTCGATCGCCGCGTGCAGCAGTTGCGCGTGGGCGCCGTGCAGTTGCGGCCCGGTGAAGGTCAGGTGGTGGGGGACCACGCGGTCGGCGGGCACCCGCACGCCCTCCAGCCGGACCGTGCCGCTGGCCGTGGTGCGCTGGCCCATGCCCTCCCAGTCGTCCACGACCGTGAGGCCGGGCGCGCCGGCCGGCACGTACGCGACGACGAGCCGGTCGGCGGGGTCCTTGGCCAGCACGGTGATCCAGTCGGCGAACAGGGCCCCGGTCGAGTAGTGCTTGACGCCGTCGAGGACGAAGCCGCCGTCCCCGGCGGGGCGCAGCCGGGTGCGGTAGTCCTGCACGTGCCGGGTGCCCGCCTCCGACTGCGCGTTGCCGAACCGCCTGCCCGCCAGGACCTCGGCGAAGAAGAACTCCCGCTGCGCCGCGGACCCCTGCTGCCGCAGCACGTTGACGTACACGAAGTGGCTCTGCGGAATCTGGGCGATGTTGGGGTCGGCGGTGGCGAGCAGGCGGACGACCTCCGCCAGTGTGGCGGTCCGCACGTCGGCGCCGCCGTGCTCGCGGGGGACGGTGATGCCCAGGAGGCCGCTCGCCGACAGCTCGGCCAGCTCGGCGTGGGGGAGCTCGCGGCGGGCGTCCCGTTCCGCGGCGCCGTTCGCGAACCGCCCGGCGAGCTCGGCGGCGACGGCGAGGGCCTCCTCGTCGCCGGTGACGACGCGCGCGGTCCCCGATGCGTGAACAGGTGGGTGAAGGGGTGCGTGGGTGAGGTCGGTCATGGGATCAGGCCCGGGCCGGTTCCACCGGGAACGCGCCCTTGGCCGCGAGTTCGGCCTCCAGTTCGCGGATGATGGGCAGCACGTGGCGGCCGAAGTACTCGACCTCCTCGTGGTAGTGCAGGAAGCCGAGCAGGAGCAGGTCGACGCCGCGCTTCTTGTACTCGATCGCCCGGTGGGCGATCTGCTCCGGCGTGCCGATGAGGCGGGTGCGGAAGCCGTCGTTGTACTGCACCAGGTCCTCGAACGTGGAGTCGGCCCACATTCCCCGCCCGTCCTGGGTGGACCGGCCGGCCTGGCGGACCGCGTCGCGGAACCCGTGGACGGCCTCGACGTCGGCCTTGGCCACGATCTCACGCAGCGTCTCGCGCGCCTCCGCCTCGGTGTCCCTCGCGATGAGGAAGCCGTTGAGGCCGAACCGCACCCGCCGGCCGTGGGCCCGCGCCGCCGCGCCGACCTCCTCGATCTGCTCGGTGACGCCGTCGAAGTCCTTGCCGTTGCTGAAGTACCAGTCGGAGACCCGGCCCGCCATGGCGCGTGCCGCGGTGGAGTTGCCGCCCTGGAAGATCTCGGGGTGCGGGCGGTCCGGCCCGGAGAGCGGCTTGGGCTGAAGGTCGTAGCCGTGCAGCCGGTAGAAGTCGCCCTGGAACCGCGCCTTGTCCTCGGTCCAGCTCGCCCGTAGGACGCGGATGAACTCCTCGGCCCTGCGGTAGCGCTCGTCGTGCTCCAGCCATGGCTCGCCCAGGGCGGTGAACTCGCCCTTGAACCAGCCGCTCACCACGTTGACGGCGGCCCGGCCGCCCGAGAGGTGGTCGGCGGTGCTGAGCAGCTTGGCCAGCACCGCCGGGTGCCACAGGCCCGGGTGCACCGCGGCGATCACCTTCAGCCGCTGGGTGGCGAGCAGCAGCGCCAGGCTGAAGCTCGTCGACTCCTGCTGGAACGCGGCGCCGTAGCTGGCCATGTAGCGCACCTGGGACAGCGCGTACTCGAAGCCGTTGTTCTCCGCGAGCACCGCCAGCTTCCGGTTGTAGTCGTAGCTCCAGTCGGTGCGCTGCTCGATCGTGCTGGTGACGAGCCCGCCGCTGACGTTGGGCACCCAGTAGGCGAACCGCAGCGGCTCGGGACTGACGTTCGCGGACACGAATGACCCCTTCCAGGTATTTCCTACTTGGACGATTGGGATCGTACGGCGGCCGACGCCCCGAGTTCCACATGCGATCGGCGGGGGAGTGATAGGGCCGCCCTGTCACTCCGCCCTGTCACTCCGCCCTGTAACCCTGGGCTCTCATCCGGCGGCGCGCGTCCGGGCGCCGGTGCGGCACTCGCGTGCCCGGTCCAGGAGGAACCGGTGCAGGTCGCGGGCCACCCGGGGGCCGGAGGCCGATCGCTGCGACTGGATCACCAGGAGGACCTCCGCCACGCGCTGCGCCAGCGGCCGGTAGGTGATCGCGCCGCTGCGCAGGAGGGGGTCGCCGGCCACGCTGAACTCGGGCAGCACGGTGGCGCCGAGCCCCTCGGCGACCATGAGCTTGCCCATCTCGGCGCCGTCGGTCGAATACGAGAACGACGGCGCCCGCCCGCCGAGCAGGCGGTGCACCAGACGGTGCATGACATAGCCGGAGCGCATCACGATCAGGGGCTCGCGGAGCAGGTCGGCGACCTCGACCGCGGGCAGCGAGGCCAGCGGGCTGCCGGGCCGTACGCACACGACCGGGCGGCCGCGCAGCAGTTCGGTCGTGGCGAGGTCGGGCGGCAGGTCGTCGCCGCTCAGGTAGTTCACCAGCCCGAGGTCGAAGCTCCCCTCCCGGATGCGCCGGTGGATCTCGGCCTGCTGGGCGCCGACGACCTCGACCTGGGTCGCCGGATGGGCCTCCCGGAACGCCCGTACGGCGGGGATCAGCAGCGGGACCGTGGCCGCGTTGACCGTGCCCAGCCTGACCATGCGGGCCGTCTGGTGCTGCTCGTCGGCCGCGCCGCGCAGGCGGTCCACCGCCTCCAGCACGCCGTTGATGTACGGCAGCAGCTCGCGGCCCTTGTCGCTGATCGTGGCGCCGGACCGGCGCCGCTCCAGGAGGTCGACGCCGAGTTCCCGCTCCAGGTTGCGCACGGTCTCGCTGAGCGCCGGCTGGGACAGGTGCAGGTGGTCGGCCGCCCGGCGGAGCGAGCCGAGGCGGGTCACCGCGCGGATGTACTCGAGCTGCTCGATGCGCATCGTCGTCCACCTCGTCCAAGGGGTTCGCCGGTGGTGTTCAAGGGCGACCCTACCGGCCGTTCGGGAATTTTCCTACTTAACGAGTAGAGAATGTTGCCTAACCTGGTGAGCGACAGCCGGCGCGACGCGCCGCATACGAGAGGAGACGACACGTGACCATCGCTCACGCCAGCCGTACGGACTGGACGGACGGCCCGGCGCCGCGCACTCCGGACGAGTGGATCGCGCGCGCCGGCGAGGTGGCGGCCGTCCTCGCGGTGGACGCCGCCGAGCGTGACAGGGCCGCCAAGACCCCGTACGCGGAGATCGGGCTGCTGAAGGACTCCGGCCTGGTCACGCTGCTCGGACCGGCCGGGCACGGCGGCGCGGGACAGGACTGGCCCACCGCCTACCGCGTCGTCCGCGAGGTGGCCGCGGCCGACGGTTCCATCGGGCAGCTGCTCGGCTACCACTACCTCTGGAACTGGGCGCCGCGCCTGGTGGGCACCCGCGAGCAGTGGGAGCGGATCGAGGCCGACGCGGCCCGGAACCGGTGGTTCTTCGGCGGGGCCGTCAACCCCCGCGACCGTGACATCGTCGTGCGCGACGAGGGCGACACCCTCGTCTTCGACGGGCGCAAGACCTTCTCCACCGGCAGCAAGGTCTCCGACGTCACGGTCCTGGAGGGCGTGCTGGAGGGCACGGACAAGCACGTCTTCGCCATCGTCCCCTCCAGCTCCGAGGGGCTGACCTTCCACGACGACTGGGACAACATCGGCCAGCGGCTGACCGAGAGCGGCAGCGTCACCGTCTCCGGCGTGCGCGTGCCCTGGCGCGACGCCCTCGGCTACGTGGACAAGGAGTTCCAGCCGCGCGTCTACGCCACTCTCAACGTGCCGACCATCCAGCTCGTGTTCGTGAACTTCTACCTCGGCATCGCCAGGGGAGCGCTGGAGACCGCGCTGGCGTACACGAGGGAGCACACCCGCCCGTGGCTGCACGGCGGGCACGAGCGCGCGGTCGACGAGCCGTACGTCATCGACCTCTACGGCGACCTCACCGCCAAGCTGTGGGCGGCCGAGGCGCTGGCCGACGAGGTCGCCCGGGAGGGCCTGTGGTTCCACCTCAACCCGGACGAGGTCACCCCGCGGCTGCGCGGGGAGCACGAGGTGTGGGTGGCCGCGGCCAAGGCGCGCGCCACCGACGTGGCCCTGGAGGTCACCTCGCGTGTCTTCGAGGCCACCGGCGCCCGCTCGACCGCGTCCCGATACGGGCTCGACCGGTTCTGGCGCAACGTGCGCACCCACACCCTGCACGACCCGGTGGCGTACAAGCGCCGCGAGGTGGGCGTCTACCGCCTGCTGGACGAGATCCCCGAGCCCACCTGGTACTCCTGACCGGGCGTGTCCGGCCTCCTCAGGCGCGGGTGAGGAGGCCGGACGGCCGCGGACCGGCCCCCGTTCACGCCGCACGAACTCCCGCCGTGGCACGTGCGCGGACCGTCGGTTCCGCGGCGGGCTCAGCCCCTGGCCCAGGCGGAGGCGATGTCCGGCCAGACGCCGCAGCACAACGCGTACGCCGTCGCCTCCACGTCCTTCGCGTAGAGCTGGTCGGAGTACGCGGTGCCGTTGCGGGTCGCGTACGTCTCGGTGCAGTCGTCGAAACCCTCGCCACGGCACACCAGAACGCCCACCGGCGCGATGCGTCCCTCGTCGAGGGTGACCCTCGACCAGTTGGTCCCGCATCGGGGGGAGTACCGCAGCTCGACGGTGGCGCCGGCGGGCCGGGTGGCCCGTCCGCGGCCGTCGTGATACCAGAGCCGCGAACTGGCCACCGTGTACGCCTTGTCGTCGCAGCGGCTCCTGACCGGGTCGGTCCCGTCGCAGGTCTGCGCGCTCTTCTGCCCCTGGTCGCACAGCCTGTCGGAAACGCGGCGCGGCAGGTCTGCGGTCCCGCCGCGCGGAATGTCGTCGAGCCTCACCGTGCCGGTCCGGCCCGACCCCGATCCCGAGCCTGGCCCGTCTCCCGATCCGGCGACCGCACCGGTCGCGGTCGTCGTCAGCGCGACGGCCGCCGCCGCCGGGACGGCCAGCGCCCTGAGGGCGATGCTCCATCTCATCGAGAACTGCTCCTTCCGTGGCCCGGGCACCTCGCGGTGCCGCCACGGCATGGATAACCCGTGCCGGAGTTGATGCGCGATCATCCGGCGTCGGTTCGCATCAACCCATCAACCGGCGAGACGCAGCTCAGTCCGGTGGGCGCACGCCGCCCTCAGGCGAGCCGGTGGCGCCCCGCCTTCCCGGGCAGTCGCATGCCGCCCTCGAAGGGGATCGACTCGTGCGGCTCCTGCTGCCCGGCACGCGCCCGCCGGGCCGAGACCACGCGGGTGGCGAGCAGCGCCGAGAGCAGCAGCGCCGCGGTGAGGGCCGTCCCCGCCGTGTCGTAGGACCGGTGGGCCCGAGCGCGCGCGCCCGCCGGGTCGCCGCGCAGTTCGGGCAGCTCGGGCATCTTCTGCCCGGGCCACAGGAGGGGGATCACGCCGTCCTCGTCGGGGTCCACCCTCGACGCGCGGTCCGTCTGCGGGGCGTCGTCGAGCGCCGCGACGAGACGCGGCCGGTACGGCTCGGGCGAAAGGGTGCCGTCGGGCGTCATGGACGCCTTCGGCCGCGCCGGCTTCTTGCCGCCCGGCCGCGTTCTTCCGTTGCTCTGCGCGCCCTCTCCGCTCTCGCGGTGCTCCTGGGACGCGCAGTCCTCGCCGGCGACCAGGGGGAGGCAGGTGTCCTGGACGGCGCGGGTCAGCCCGTCGGTGAGCTTCTGGACGCTGGGGGCGGGGCTGTGCGTGGCTCCGTCGCCGCCGCCCGCCACCGCTCCCGTCGCCGCGCCGACCGCGGTGTCCGCCGCGCCGCTCGCCGCTTTCACCGCTCCGCCTGTGGCGCCGGCCGCGGTGTCCGCCGCCCCGGTCAGCGTCTGGCCGGCCTTGTCGACCGCCTTGCCGACGTCGTTCACCGCCGTGCCCGCGGCTCCGGTGGTCGTCTTCAGCGTGTCGTCCACGGCCTTCGTGACCGGTGCCGTCACTCCGCCGGTGGCCTTGTCCGCGACGTCGGTGACGCCGTCCGCCAGGCGGCCCACGCCGCCCACAAGGGAGCAGACGCCGCCGGTGAGGCCCGAGACCAGGCCGCCGCCTCCCGTGCAGTCGAGCGCCTGTGCCGGGGATGCGGCGAGAGGGAGTCCTCCGGCCAGGGTGATCGCGAGAGCCCCGGCGGAGATCGCGGAGGCCTTGCCTACGATCCCCATGTGTCCCCTTCCGCAGTGCTCTGGTCCATCCCCCGACATACCCGCCACTCTTCGCCGGAGCGCGGGGTTATGCAGTAGAAAGTTGCAGTTCGGTATCGATGTGTGATACGTGAGGGCGATTCTCGTTCGCCTCGCGGGCCCGGCACGGCGGTCAGGGGTCGGAGACGTCGTCCAGAGCCTCGCGGATCTCCCACGGCAGCGTCAGCTTCTCGGCCTGCAACACGCCGAGGAGCTGCGCGTGGGTGCGCGCGCCGACGATCGCCGACGACACGCCCGGGCGGTCGCGCACCCAGGCGAGCGCCACGGAGAGCGGCGACACGCCGAGCCCCTCGGCCGCCGTGGTCACCGACTCCACGATGCTGCGGCACCGTTCGTCCAGGTACGGCCGGACGAACTCGGCGAAGTGCGGGGTGGCGGCGCGGGAGTCCGCGGGGATGCCGGTGCGGTACTTGCCGGTCAGCACGCCGCGTCCCAGCGGCGACCAGGCGAGGACCCCGGCGCCCACGTGCCCGGCGGCCGGCAGCAGTTCCTCCTCGGCGTCCCTGGCCAGCAGGGAGTACTCCACCTGCGCCGCGACGATCGGGGCCCGCGAGTCGCCGCACCGCTGCCACGTGGCGGCGGCCGCGAGCTGCCAGCCCGTGTAGTTGCACACGCCCGCGTAGGCCGTACGCCCGGTGGAGACGGCGAAGTCGACGGCGGCGAGCGTCTCCTCCAGCGGCACCCGGGGGTCGAACGCGTGGAGCTGCCACAGGTCGACCTCCTCCAGCCCGAGCCGGGCCAGGGAGGCGTCGAGCGCGCGGATGAGGTGACGACGGGAGGCGTCGCGCTCGCCGCCGGGGGTGAGCACGGCCTTGGTGGCGATGACCAGCTCAGAGCGCGGCACCACGTCGCGGATGAGCCGGCCGATCAGGCGCTCGGCGTCTCCGCCGCCGTACACGTCGGCGGTGTCGATCAGCGTGCCGCCGGCCTCGGCGAAGGCGGTGAGCTGCGCCGTCGCCTCCTCGGCGGAGGTGTCGCGGGCCCAGGTCATCGTGCCGAGCCCGATCCTGGACACCGACAGACCGCTGCGCCCGACTAGTCGCTGGTCCATGGTGCGGACAGACTAGCCGATAGGCTGTCCGCACCATGGACGTACTACAGGCGATCGTGCTCGGGCTCGTGCAGGGTCTCACCGAGTTCCTGCCCATCTCCAGCTCGGCCCACCTGCTGATCGTGCCCAAGCTGGCCGGATGGGGCGACCCCGGCGCCGCGTTCACCGCGGTGATCCAGCTCGGCACCATGCTCGCGGTGCTCATCTACTTCTGGCGGGACATCGTCCGGATCACCTGGACCTGGCTGCGGAGCCTGTGGACGCCGGAGCTGCGCGGCGACCTCGACGCGCGCATGGGGTGGTACATCGGCCTGGGCACGATCCCGATCGGCGTCGCCGGCCTGCTGTTCAAGGACGCGATCGAGGGCCCGGCCCGCAACCTGTGGCTGAACGCGGCCATGCTCATCGTCTTCGGCCTGCTGCTGCTCGTGGCCGACCAGATGGGGCGCAAGAAGAAGGAGGTCGCCGACCTCACCATGCGCGACGGCCTGATCATCGGCGCCTGGCAGATGCTGCCGCTGATCCCCGGCGCCTCCCGCTCGGGCTCCACGATGACCGGCGCGTTGTTCCTCGGGTACACGCGCGAGGCGGCCGCCCGCTACTCCTTCCTGCTGTCGATCCCGGCGGTGATCCTCTCGGGGCTGTTCGAGCTGCGGCACGTCGGCGACGGCGGCGGCCCTCCGGTCGCGCCGACCCTGATCGCGACCGTCGTGTCGTTCGTCGTCGGATACGCCTCGATCGCCTGGCTGCTGCGTTACGTGGCGCGCCACTCGACCATCGTCTTCGTCGTCTACCGCGTCTTCGCCGGCACGTTCCTCCTCACGCTGCTGGCCCTCGGGGTGGTGCAGTCATGACGACCGTCCTCCTCGTACGGCACGGCCTCACCGCGATGACCGGCCCGGTGCTGGCGGGCTGGACCCCGGGGGTCCACCTCGACGAGCGCGGCAGGGAGCAGGCGCGCGCGGTGGCCGAACGGCTCGCGCCCCTGGAACTGGACGCCGTCGTGTCCAGCCCGCTGGAGCGGTGTCAGGAGACCGCCGCCGCCATCGCGCAGGGCCGCCCCGTCTCCGTGCAGACCGACGACAGGTTCGGCGAGTGCGGGTACGGCGACTGGACGGGCAGGCCGTTGAAGGAGCTCGCCGAAGAGCCGCTGTGGCGGGTGGTGCAGGCCCACCCCAGCGCCGCGGTGTTCCCCGGCGGCGAGGCCCTGGCGGAGGTGCAGAACCGGGCCGTACGGGCCGTACGCGACTGGAACGAGCGCCTCGGTGAGAAGGCCACCTACCTGGTGTGCAGCCACGGGGACGTGATCAAGGCGATCGTGGCCGACGCGCTGGGCCTGCACCTGGATCAGTTCCAGCGGATCACGGCCGATCCCGCGTCCGTCACGGTGATCCGCTACACCCCCCTGCGTCCCTTCCTGCTCAGGGCGAACGACGTGGGCGGGGGAGTGGCCAACCTGGTGCCCCCGCCGGAGGTGTCGGAGGACGATGACGGGGGAGAAACCATCACCGGAAGCGATGCCGCCGTCGGCGGTGGACCCGGGACCACATAAGGTCGGGCTATGCCGGTCTTCGACTACGATCCGCCTGACAGGTTCGTGGCCGGTGCCGTGGGGCAACCGGGCGCACGAGCCTTCTTCCTGCAGGCACGCGGCCAGGGCAGGATCACCACGGTGGCGCTCGAGAAGTTCCAGGTCGCCGTGCTGGCCGACCGCCTCGACGAGCTGCTCGACGAGGTGCTGCGGCGCAGCGGCGGGCGCGCGCCGGTCCCGGCCATGGCCCCCGCGGAGCTGGCCGACGAGGGCCCGCTCGACCTGCCGATCGACGAGGACTTCCGGGTGGGCACGATGGCGCTGGCCTGGGATCCCGAGACCGCCCAGGTGATCATCGAGGCGCAGGAGGCCACCGAGGGCGACGAGGAGGACGAGCCGCCACTGGACGACCGGCCCGAGCCCGCCGTCCTCAGAGTGCGGATCAGCGCCGCCGCCGCCCGCGCGTTCAGCCGCCGGGCGCTGGAGGTGGTCGCCGCGGGGCGCCCGCCGTGCCCGCTGTGCGGCCGGCCCCTCGACCCCGAGGGTCACATCTGCGTCCGCCTCAACGGTCACCACCCCGGGGGATTGTCGGCATGAGAGGCGCGGCGTGAACGGGTGGAAGGGCGGCCTCGTGCCGCGCGGGCGAGGAACCGGATGACGGCCGAGGGCGAGGCGAGCATCAGCGACGTGGACGGGCCGGGCCTGGACGACGCGGCGGCCATGCGCCTGCTGCGGGAGGGCACCTTAGAAGTGGCCGGACGACTCGTCGAGGCCACGAACATGACGCTCTACTGCTCCATCAGGAACGGCGAGCACGCGGCGGCGTGCGTGTACAAGCCGGTGCGCGGGGAGCGTCCCCTGTGGGACTTCCCCGACGGCACACTCGCGGCCCGGGAGGTGGCCGCCTACGAGGTGGCGGCCGTCACCGGATGGCGCATCGTGCCGCCGACCGTCTACCGGGACGGCCCCTTCGGCCCGGGGATGGTGCAGCTGTGGATCGACGCCGATCCCGAGACCGACCTGATGGCCCTGATGCGCAGCCGCAACCCCGCCCTGCGCCGCATGGCCGTGTTCGACGCCGTGGTGAACAACGCCGACCGCAAGGGCGGCCACCTGCTGCCGCTGCCCGACGGGCACGTGTACGGGGTCGACCACGGGGTCTGCTTCGCGGTGGAGGACAAGCTGCGCACGGTGCTGTGGCAGTGGCGCGGCAAGACGCTCCCGCGCGAGGCGGTCAACGTGCTGGTGCGGCTGGAGCGCGAGATCGAGCGGGGACGTCTCGGGCGGCGCCTGCGCGAGCTGCTGACCCAGTCCGAGGTGGAGGCCACGTGGGAGCGGGTCAAGAGGCTGCTGGCCACCGGTGTCCACCCGCACCCGTCCGAGGACTGGCCGGCGATTCCGTGGCCCCCGATTTGATCACCGCAGACAGGCTTGCGCAAAACGTGCGAATTGTGCACTCTGCAGGGGTCTCTACCGATATTGGAGGGAACACGCATTGTGTACGGTCATCGTGAGCGTCGAGCCGGAGGCCGGCGCGCCGGTGCTCCTGGCGGGAGTGCGTGACGAGTTCGTCACGCGGCCGTGGATGTCGCCGGACCGGCACTGGCCCGCGTACCCCGACCTGATCGGAGGCCGTGACCTGGAGGCGGGCGGCACCTGGCTGGCCGCCGACCCCGCCGGGCGGCGCGTGGCCGCGCTGCTGAACGGCGAGGGCGTGGCGGCCCCGGCGGGCCGGCGCCACTCGCGCGGCGAGTTGCCGCTCCTCGCCGCCGCCGCGGGGGAGATGCCTCCGCTCGACCTGTCGTGGTACGACCCTTTTCATCTTGTCCTCGGCGGGCTCGACGGCGTACGGCTGTGGAGCTGGAACGGCGAGAGCCTGGCCGAGGAGAAGCTGCCCGAGGGCGTGCACGTGATCGTGAACTCGGGCTGGGACCGCGGGGAGAGCCAGCCGCGCACCGCCTGGTTCCGGCCCCGCTTCGCCCGTGCCGTCCGGCCCGGGTGGACCACGGGCGGCTCGTCCGAGCGGTTCTGGGGGGAGTGGCTCGATCCCGCGTCGGGCGCGGGGGTGCCCTGGGACGATCCCCGGGCGCTGGTCATGCGGCGGCGGCTGCCGGACGGGCGGGTCTTCGCCAGCCTCTCGGTCACGCTGGTCGCCCTCGCGGAGGAGGGGCTGCGCTACGACTTCTGCCCCCAGCCCGACGACCCCGCCACCTGGCACGAGATCGACACCTCGTGGAGCACACCGGCTGACCGGGTGCGCCGGCCGCGCGGATAGGCTTCACACCATGCGATCGTGGTCTGCTCCGAATGTCCCCCGGCTGCCCGGTTCGGGCCCTGTGCTTCGTCTGCACGACACCGCCGCCCGTGAGGTGCGGGAGACGGCCCCCTCCGGCGAGGCCCGGCTCTACGTCTGCGGCATCACGCCGTACGACGCCACCCATCTCGGGCACGCCAACACCTACCTCGCCTTCGACCTGGTCAACCGGGTGTGGCGGGACGCCGGCCACGACGTGCACTACACCCAGAACGCCACCGACGTGGACGACCCCCTCCTCGAGCGGGCCGAGGCGACCGGGACCGACTGGCGGTCACTCGGCGAGCGGGAGATCGAGCTGTTCCGCTCCGACATGGAGGCGCTGCGCATCCTGCCGCCTCGCGAGTACGTCGGGGTCACCGAGACCATCGGGGAGATCGCCGAACTGATCACCCGGCTGGCCGAGCGGGGGGCCACGTACGAGATCGACGGGGACGTCTACTTCTCGGTCGCCTCCGCGCCCAAGTTCGGCGCGGTCTCCGGCTACTCCGAGGAGACCATGCTGGAGCTGTTCGGCGAGCGCGGGGGCGACCCCGGCAGGGAGGGCAAGCGCCATCCGCTCGACTGGCTGCTGTGGCGGGCGGAACGGCCGGGAGAGCCGTCCTGGGAGTCGCCGTTCGGTCGCGGCAGGCCCGGCTGGCACATCGAGTGCACGGCCATCGCCCTGCGCAACCTGGGCAGCGGCTTCGACGTCGCCGGCGGCGGTTCTGACCTGATCTTCCCCCACCACGAGATGGGCGCCTGCGAGGGCCACGTGGCCACCGGC
This sequence comes from Microbispora sitophila, assembly GCF_014892245.1. Taxonomy (NCBI): domain Bacteria; kingdom Bacillati; phylum Actinomycetota; class Actinomycetes; order Streptosporangiales; family Streptosporangiaceae; genus Microbispora; species Microbispora sitophila. The sequence goes on from NZ_JADBGC010000017.1 coordinate 203,556, forward strand.
GAGTGGCCGTTCGCGCGGGCGTACGTCCACGCGGGCATGGTCGGCCTGGACGGCGAGAAGATGTCGAAGTCCAAGGGCAACCTCGTGTTCGTCTCCCGGCTGCGGCAGACGACCGACCCCATGGCCGTGCGGCTGGCCCTGCTGGCGCACCACTACCGCGAGGACTGGGAGTGGACACCGGACCAGCTCGCCGCGGCCGAGGAGAGGCTGGCGCGGTGGCGGGCGGCGGTGGCGCGCCCGGCGGGCCCCGCGGGCGCGCCGGTGCTGGCGGCGGTGCGCGAGCGCCTCGCCGACGACCTCGACGCCCCGGGCGCGCTCGCGGCGATCGACGCCTGGGCGGCGGAGGAGGGCGACGACCCCTCCGCTCCGGCGCTGGTGCGCGACGTCGCCGACGCGCTCCTCGGTGTCGCCCTCTGAACCGCGCTCTTTGAACCGCGTGCTGTGAACCGGGCTCTCTGAAGCCCGCTACGGCGCGGGGACCAGGTCGCGGGCAGCGTCCGGGCGGTCGGCGAAGACCCCGGTGGTCGCTGCGCCGGCGCGGAGGGCGGAGCCGGCGAAGTTCGCCTCGACCGCGCGGCGCTCCGCCGCGCTGGGGTTGGCGTTGGTGCAGCTCACCGGGGCGCTGTGACCGGACATCAGGTCGGTGCACAGGCCGGTGCGCCGGTCGGGCAGCCCGAGGATGTGGCCGATCTCATGCGTGGCGATGCGCAGGGGATAGTAGCCCTCGGCGGTGGCCTCCCTGCCCATCCAGATGGTGCCCCGGCCCAGCCTGGTGACGCTCGTGCGGGGCCAGCCGTCGTCGGCGAGCACCACGAAGTCGGCGGGCGTGCCCGCGACGAGCCGGACGTTGGCGACGGCGGCGTTCCAGACCTGTGCGGCCTGGTCCATCACGGTGCGGAACTCGGCGGCCCGGCTCGCGTCGTACCGCAGCACGCGTACGGCGCTCGCCGCCGATTCGCCGGCCGGCGCGGCGGCCCGGGCCGGTGACACCGTGAACAGCACGGCCAGTCCCAGGAGCAGGGCCGAGACGGTCCGGAGGAACCTTGCCGTTCGCATCGGGGACATGTGCATCGGGGTCTCCTCAGTCGGGGGATGACCACCACGAGGCGCACCGGGGGAACCGACGGCGCGGGCAGGCCGGCGTTCGGGTGGAGTCTCGGGTGGGGCACTCGCCAACGTACGTCGGGCGGGCCCGGCAGAGGACAGGCCAGTTTTCCCTTACCTCCGAGTTATGGGGCATGGCGGGCGGCCCCGGACGGCCTCGCTACCCGAGCGGCACCCGCGGCGCCAGCCAGGGGAACACGACGTACCACAGCGCGGCCACGGCGACGCCGGTCAGCAGCAGCACGGCGGCCAGCCGGAGCGCGGTGCCGCCGGGCAGCCGCCGCCAGAGGAATCTGTACACGCCGGATCTCCCTCACTCAGCTTCGGCGTTCCTCGCGGCGGACGAGCACGCTCTGGACGACCAGGCGCTGCGCCGCGGAGAACTTGGGGTGGCAGGTGGTCATGGTCATGAGCGCGGTGGTCGGCCGCCGCCCGGGGTGCCCGGGGACGGGGTCGACGATGTCGACGTCGCCGGGGTCCACGACCTCCTTACGCGTCACCTGGTAGGTGTAGCGGGCGTCCCGCGCGTCCACCACGATGTCGTCGCCTGGCCGCAACTGGTCGATCCGGTTGAACGGGGCGGCGTAGGTGGTGCGGTGCCCGGAGAGCACGAAGTTGCCCACCTGACCGGGCAGCGCCGAGCCGGGGAAGTGGCCGGGGCCCTTGCGCAGCTCCGCCGGGCCGACGCCCTCGACGACGGCGAACCGGTAGTGCGCGCCCAGCCGCGGGATGCGCAGCAGGGCCAGCGCGTCGCCGAGCCGCACCGCGCCCGGCCCCGCGTGCCCGTCGTGCCTGCCGAAGACCTCGCCGAGCCGTTGCTGCAGGACGCGCTGCTCCCGCTCGGTCTCCGCGCCGGTGCCCCACAGCAGGTACGCGTAGAACAGCAGCAGGACCAGTCCCACGGGCAGGCACAGTTCGCCGATGACCCGCGTGACCGCTCTCACGGCTCCGTCGTCTTCTCCGCGCACGGACCGAGTATGGCCTTCACGCGCCTTCCGGTGACGGACTGACGGAGGGCGTTGGTGAACTCTTTGGCACGCCGGACACAGGAGGGGTAAGTCCGTCGCGTGTCCCGCGCCGTACGGTCCGCGCGAGCCGTACGGTGTGCTTCTCACGCCATTGACCTGCGGTTATTCGGCTGTGGTCAACGAAGTGAAAACCTGGACGATCCTTCGGTAAGCACCGTGCGCCGGACCGAAGCGGCTCCGCGCCCGGCGCATATAAAAGTCGAGCAGCGAAATATCGCTGGCAATCCGCAACATGTCCAATCAGCGTAATGGCCGTTATCGGGAGTCCAAGTGGCGCGAACTAAAATACCTATTTTCCTGGCGGCGGCGGTCGCCGGCGGCCTGGCCCTCGGAATGCCCGGGGCCGCGGCAGCGCAGTCCGTCGGCTTCACGGTGCTGCCGTCGGGCGACGGCGTCTATCCGCCCAGGCCCGTCGCGGTGGAGAACATCGTGACGCCGCAGGCGCAGCCGGTCTGCACCGGGAACAACTGCAACGTCTGGCCGCAGCAGAACTGGCAAGGCTGGAACTGGCCGCAGGCCTCCACGAACAACGACACCAAGACCGGCAACGCGCAGCCGATCGTGGCGCCCGGCGCGGGTGGTCCCAGTGGGATCGCCCCGGTGCAGAACGCCGCGCAGCAGGCCGCGCCCGAGGAGATGCCTGCGGAGGAATCCGAAGAGGAGGAGCCCGAGGAGACCCTCGAAGAGGGGTCCGAGGAAGCTCCCGAGGAGGAGTCCGGGCCCGTGGGCGAGGCACCGGCCGGGCCGCCTCCCGCACAGGCCGCGGGCGGCCAGCTGCCGTTCACGGGCGCCCCGATGGGCGTCGCGGCGGCGGGCGCGGGCCTGCTGGCCGTGGCCCTGGGCTGCACCCTCCTTTCCGCCCGGCGTCGCCGGTCGAGCGGTGCCGAGTAAGAGGAATCGCCGGCTGGCCGTCGTCGGCCTGCCGTCGCTGGCCCTCGGCCTCGTGCTGGCCGGGGGCTGGGCGGCCCATCTCGGGATGAGCGTGCGTGACCATCTGGAGGCGACGCGGGCCGCCCTGCTCCGGCTGCGGCCGGGCGACATCGGGTCGGCCCGCTCTGTCGCCGCGACGCTCGCCGAGGCACGCGCCCACGCGGCGGAGGCGCGGCGGCTGACCGGCGGTCTCTACTGGGCGCTGCTTACGCACCTTCCCGTGGTGGGCGACGGCGCGGCAACGGCCAGGGGGCTGGCCGCGTCGGTCGCGGACGTCACCGATGTGCTGTCCCAAGTGGAGCGCGCCACCGCGCCGTTCCTGTCCGCGAGCGCACAGGCGCCCGGGGATCTGCGGCGCGCTCTGGACGCCCTCGACGTGATGGCGCCGGTGCTGCGCGACGGCGCCGTCCGCGTGGAGGCCGCGAGGTCGCGCGTCGCGAGCACCCCGGCGTCGACCGGGCTGACGGCTCTGGACGCGGCACGCGACACCGTGCTCCGCGAGGCGGCCCGGCTGCGCGGTTTCCTGAGCCAGGGGGCGGACGCCGCCGTGCTGCTGCCGCCCATGCTGGGCCGCGACGGCCCCCGCCGCTACTTCCTGGCGTTCGAGACCAACGCCGAGGCCCGCGGCACCGGCGGCCTTGTCGGCGCGTTCGGTGTTCTGAAGGCCGACGGCGGCAGGGTGTCCGTCGCGCGGCTGTCCGCCAACACCGGCATGCCGGCAAGCCCGAAGCCCGTGGCCGACCTCGGCCCGCAATTCGACTCCCGATACGGGCAGGGCGCCACCACGCGACTGTCGGTGTCCAACCTCTCTCCGCACTTCCCGTACGCGGCGGCCACCTGGACTGGTCTCTGGCGCCGTCAGACGGGCCAGGAACTGGACGGGGCCATCGCCATCGACCCGGTCGGCCTCTCCTACATCCTGGGTGCGATCGGGCCGGTGAAGCTCCCGAGCGGAGAGACCGTGACGGCGGGCAACGTCGTCGCCCTGACGGAACGGGAGGCCTACGCCCGCTATCCGGACCGGGCGGAGCGCAAGAAGTACCTGGTCAGGATCGCCGGCGCGGTCAGCGAGGCGCTCACCGGCTCGCTGGACAAGCCCGCGCGGCTGCTGCCCGCCTTCGCGCGCATGGCGAACGAGCGTCGGCTCAACGTCTGGAGCCGGGTTGAGGACGAGCAGCGGCGTCTGGCAGCGAGCCCGCTCGGCGGGGTGCTGCCGGAGCGGCGGGAGCCGTACGCCGGGCTCGTGGTCAACAACTCGGCCGGCACCAAGCTCGACTACTACCTGGACCGCTCGCTCACCTACCAACTCGGCCCGTGCCGCCCGGATGGGATGCGCGCCTCTCGCGTTCGGATCCGGCTGACCAACGACGTGCCGCCCGGTCCGCTGCCCCCGTACGTCACCAGCCGGCTCGACGAGCCGCGGCGTCCGCGCGCCGCCGGCTCCAACCTGCTGTGGGTGTCGTTGTACGCGGGGATCGGGGCGAAGACGACGGCGGTGCGGCTCGACGGGCGCCCCATCTCCTACTATGCGGAGACCGAGCGGTCCCACCCCGTCTACTCGAAGCTGCTGGAGTTTGCTCCCGGCCAGTCGAGGACGCTGGAGATCGACCTGCTCGAACCGTACTCGGCGGCGGCCCCCGTGGTCCCCGTGCAGCCGCTCGTCCGGCCGCAGCGGACGCTGGTGACGGCTGACAGCAGAGGCTGCGGCTCGTGACAAGCGCGCGAGGGAAGCGATAGGAACCGTAAAAGCCCGGCGTGCCGCGAGCGGCGGCGCGCCGGGCGCGGCTTAGCGTCCGCCCATGGAGCGTACGCATGCGGGGGAAACCGCCACTGGAGCGGCCCCTGGGGAAGCCGAAACGTCCATATGGACGGGAGCCGCGACGGACGCGGTGCTGGAAACGCCGGAAGCGCCGGAGACGGGGGAGGAACCGGCGCGGAAAGACGCGGGGACCTTCCGCGTCCTGTTCGTGTGCACGGGAAACATCTGCAGGTCGGCCATGGCGGAGCGGCTCACTCTGGCGGCCCTCGGGCCGGGCTCGCCGATCCTGGTGCGCAGCGCGGGAACCCGCGCGCGGACGGGATGGCCGATGGCCGAGCGTGCGCGTGAGGTGCTGCTGCGGCTCGGCGCGGATCCGGAGGGCTTCTCGTCACGCCCGCTGACCGCCGAGGCGGTGGCCGACGCCGATCTCGTGCTGGCGGCCTCGTCGGAGCACCGCGCCGAGGCGGTGGCCCTGCACCCGCGCGCGGCGGCATGTGCGTTCACCATCGCCGAGTTCGGCGCACTGGCCCGCGCGGTCCCCCTCGAGAGAGTGCTGGGCCGCGGGGATCCCGTCGGCAGGGCGCGGGCCCTGCTGGAGGAGGCCGGAGCACTGCGCGGGCTGGTCCGGGTGGACCAGCCCGACATCGCCGACCCCTACGGAGGTTCCCGCAGGGCCTACCGGGAGGCGGCCCGCCGCATCGCGGACGCGCTCGCCGTCCCGATGCACCTCCTCAGACGCGCGTCGGCGCCCTGACCGCGCCCCCGGCCGTTCCGCTCCTCGGAGTCGCTCTGGGACCAGGCTCGCCTGCTCATGCTTGTACCGGCTCAGGGACCTGTGGCGTCGGCTGCTCGGCCTTACTCCCGTAGTACCCGTACCCGAAGTAGTCGCTCCGCTTCGCCGGCACGAAGTTCAGCACCGTCCCGACGAGACGGGCGTTGATCGACGACAGCAGTTCCTCGGCGCGTGTCACCTGCTCGCGCCGGGTCTTGCCGTGCCGTACGACGAGCAGGGTGCCGTCAGAGATCGCGGAGAGGGCCGCGGCGTCCGTGACCGGCAACAGCGGCGGCGCGTCAATGATCACCATGTCGTATTCCATGGTGAGCTGGGTCAGCATTGCACGCATGCCCCGCGAACCGAGCAGCTCGCTGGGGTTCGGCGGGATCCTGCCGCTGGGCAGGACGGACAGGGCCGACTGCCCCCACGTCTGAATGACGTCCTGCAGCCGAGCCCGCTCGATGAGGACGTCGGTGAGACCGGTGCCGCCCTCGATGCCCAGGTAGGTGGCGAGGCGAGGGCGGCGGAGGTCGGCGTCGATCAGGATCACCCGCCAGCCCGCCTGAGCCAGCGCGATCGACAGGTTGGCCGCGGTGGAGGACTTGCCCTCCGCCGGCAGGCAACTGGTCACCACAAGCGACTTCAACTGCCTGTCCACCCCGATGAACTGCAGGTTCGTTCGCAGGGACCGGAAGGATTCCGCCCGCGACGACCGGCCGTCGCCACGGACGATCAGAGGGTGCTGCCGGGCGTTCCGCTCGAAGCCGATGATCCCGAGAACCGAACTCTTGGAGGCCTGCTGTAGCGCCTCCAGGGCCTTGATGCTCGTGTCCAGACGATCGCGCAGCATCAGCGTGCCGATGGCGACGAACAGCGCCAGCAAAAGTCCGAGTGCCACGTTGAGCAATGGCTTGGGAGACACCGGCGCTGTCGGGATCTCCGCTGCGTCGACCACGGAGACCCGGACGTTCGGTCGGCTCTTGGGGGTGGGCCGCTCGATCTGGTCGATCAGCGCGGCGAAGGCCACCCCGAGGTCGTTGGCCCGGGTGGCGGCGCGCCTCGGATCGGTGTCGGTGACGGTGGCACGCAGGAGCGAGGTGCTGGGAATGGTCTCGGCCGTGATGCTCGCCTGGAGGCTCGGGATGTCCGCGCCATGCGCGATCTGGCCGACCACCCGGCGACTGGTCAGCAGGGTGGCGTAGGACTGCACCCGCTGTTGCGACAGGGCCCCGGCCTGGAGGGCGGCGGAGACGCTGCCCTCCTTGTCGTCCCCGGAGACCAGCATGGAGATCGTCGTGACGTACTTGGGCGGCGTGTTCGCGGTGACGACAAGGGCGGACGCCGCCCCCACGATCAGTGAGAGCAGCAGGAACAGCCAGCTCCTGCGGATGAGTCGCGCGTAATAAAGCAGTTCCATAATCATTTTCGCCTTACGTGAAGAGACTTCTGCGCGCGGACCGGCGGGTAGACCCGCACGCGCTGAGGCAGGCCGATGAGAACGCAGGCGGCCGTCAGGCCGACGATCGCCGCGCCGAGCGGCGGGATCCAGCCCAGCATCATCACCAGGTCCAGCACGCCGGTTACAGCCGCGAGGGCGGCGAGCGTGAGGGCGGTGAGCCGTGTGCTGAGACCGAGTCTGCGAAGACGATGGGAAAGATGGTCGGTTCCGCCTCGCATCATCGGCCGTCCCGCCCTCCTTCGCGAGAGCAGCACGACCCCCGTGTCCACGGTCGCGACGAAAGTCGGCAGCAGCAGGCCCGCGATCGCGGTGCCGGTGTCGTGACCGGTGATCAGCAGAGCCGCCGAACAGGTGAGGACGAATCCGACGAACAGCGAGCCCGCGTCCCCCATGAAAATCTTCGCCGGGGCCCAGTTGTACGGCAGGAACCCCAAGCAGGCAAGGGGCAGGGTCGCCAAGATCAGTCCGATCGCCGGCTGGGCGGACACGAAGGCCGCCCCGGCCAGAATCGCGGCAGTCACCACGGTGACGGCCGCGAGCGCTCCATCCATGTTGTCGAGCAGGTTGAAGGAGTTGGTCACGACGACGATCCACAGCACGGTGATCGGGCCGTCCAGCCAGGTGCCGGTCACCGACGCGTGGACGCCTGTCAGCACCACCCCGCCGGCGGCCAGAAACTCCACGGCCAATCGGGTGAGCTGAGGCAGCGGCGACAGATCGTCGATGAGGCCGAGCAGGGTCACAATCACCGCCCCGATGACGATCCCGATGAATCGCTCATCGGTGGGACTGATCAGCGCCACCGAGGGGACGACGGTGCCCAGCATGATCGCAACGCCGCCGAGGTAGGGGGTGGCCCGCTCATGCGACTTGTGACCTCCGGGTCGATCCATGAATCCCCAACGCAGCGCCAGACGACGCAGCACAGGGGTCAGCGCCGCGGTGAGCATGAAGCTGCTGCTCACGGCGGCGAGGAGAGCCGTGCCGTTCACCGACGGAAATTCACCGGCTCGGCGCGGGCTTCCGCGATGGTCTCCGCCAGGATGTCGTCCAGCGATCGCTGCGGCGTCCAGCCGGTGAGTTCGCGCAGCTTCGTGGTATCGGGGACCCTGCGCTGCATGTCCTCGAAGCCCGTCCCGTAGGCCTCGGCATACGGGACGAGGTCGACACCCGACGTGCTCCCGGTGAGTTCGGCGATCAGTTTGGCGAGCTCCAGGATGCTCACCTCGTCGCTGCACCCGATGTTGAAGGTCTGGCCGATGGCGCCCTCATGGTCGAGCAGCTTGACCAACGCCTCCACCACGTCGCGCACGTGGGCGAAGCAGCGGGTCTGCGTGCCGTCGCCGAAGACGGTGAGCGGGAGCCCCGCGATCGCCTGCCGGACGAGTCGCGGGATGACCATCCCGTAGGCCGGACTCTGCCGGGGTCCCACCGTGTTGAACAGTCTGACGATGATCGCCGGCAGGCCACGCTCCCTGTGGTAGGCGTTGGCCAGGATCTCGTCGACCGCCTTCGCCGTGCTGTAGGACCATCGCACGACGCCGGGACTGCCCAGTATGCGGTCGGACGTCTCGGTGAGGGGTCCGCCGGAATTCTTCCCGTAGATCTCACTCGTACTTGTGACAAGGATCTTCCTGCGATATCGGTGCGCCGCCTCGATCACGATCTCCGAGCCGCGGATGTTCGTGGTCAGGGAGCGCAGCGGCTGCTCCACGATCAGCTTCACGCCCACGGCGGCGGCGAGATGGACGACGACGTCGCACTCGTAGACCAATTCGTCGACGAGGAGCGCGTCGAGCACCGAGCCCTGGACGACGCGCAGCCGGGGATTGTCGACGTGCTGCGCGAGATTGGTGCGGCGCCCGGTCGACATGTTGTCCAAAACGATTACGGAGTCGCCCCGTGCGAGCAACGCGTCGGTCAAGTGGGATCCGACGAAACCGCTCCCACCCGTGATCAGGTAGGTGTTTCCGCTGGGCATGGTCAACGACTTCTCTCCATACAAGTGGCAGTTGACAGGATCGCTTGGGTATATGAATGCGATGGCGCGCGAATCAGCCGTGCTTGCTCGGGCCCCTTGTGGCGTGTTCGTTCGTGCTCACCGCCTTCTCGAACCACGTCACGGTCAGGCTGAGCCCTTCTTCCAACGGCACGGGCCGCACCCCGGTGAACAGGTCGAGCAGCAGGTGTGAAGAGGCCTGCGACTCCCTGATGTCGCCCACTCGAGGCGGCAGGAATTCCGCCTCGATCGGGCGCTCGAGGACGGTTTCCAGGATCTCCTTCAGGCGGAGTAGGGTCACCCGTGTGCCGAATGCCAGGTTGACCGGTTTGCCGCATGTGACCCGGCGGGCGGCGGCGTCGGCGAGGACGTCCGCCACCGATCCGACGAAGGTGAAGTCCCGTGCCTGGTTCCCGTCACCGTGGATCGGGACCGGACGGCCGTCCAACGCGGCCGACACGAAGGCAGGGATGACGGCCGCGTAAGCGTGACCCGCGGGCTGCAGAGGCCCGTAGACGTTGAAGAAACGAAATGCCAGGACCGGCAGGCCGTAACTCTCCGCGTACGCCAGGGCGTAGGCCTCGGTAGCGAGCTTGCCCGCGCCGTATGGGCTGAGCGGCCGGGTCGGCAGGTCCTCGTGTTTGTACGGTTCCTGGCAGTCGCCGTACACGGAGGACGAGGAAGCGACGATGACGTGCGGTCTGGTGGCCCGGCAGGCCTCCAGAACGTGAAGAGTTCCGGTCGCGTTCACGGCGTGCGAGGCGACAGGATCCTTCAGGGACCGGGGCACCGACGGCCGGGCCGCGAGGTGGATCACGTGCGTGACGCCAGGGACGATCTCGGCCAGCAACTCTCGGTCGAGAATGCTGCCCGTGACCACCTCGACTCCTATGTCGGCGAGGTTGGCGAGGCTCCCGGTGCTGAGGTCGTCGAGCACCGTGACGCTTTCGACCTCCGGCCGCGTCGTGAGCGTCCGGCAGACGTTGGCGCCGATGAACCCGGCGCCGCCCGTGACGAGGATCTTCATGCGATGCTTCCTGTGAGGTGTCGCGGTCCGGCGGAAAGCGACCGATAGAGCGCTTCGGTGTCGGCAACCAGGCGCTCCACGGCGAACGATGTCGACGTCCAGCGGCGGGCGGCCTCGCCCATGCGACCTGCGAGCGCCGGATCGGACAGCAGGCGGAGGGTCTGCTCGGCCAGGTCGTCCGGATCGGGTGCGGCCAGCAGGCCGGTGACGCCGTCGCGGACGACATCCGGGACGCTTCCCACCCGCGTGGCGACGACGGGAATCCCGGCCATGCCCGCCTCGACGAGGGTCAGCGGCGTGCCCTCGTTGTCGGAGGTCAGGATGACCACGTCGGCCGCCGCGTACACGGTTTCCGTGTCCTTACGCCATCCCAGCAGCCGGAACGAGTCAGACCTGTCCCCGATGCCCCGCACCAGCTCCTGCGTGAGCTCGCCGTCTCCACAGACGACGAACCGGCAGGTGGGCAGGCACCGGAGTACGGCATAGGCGGTCGCGAGCAACCGGTCGGGTCGCTTCACCCGCGTGAGCCGGCCGACGAAGGCGACGACGGGCGTGTCCAAGGGAAGACCCAGGGCGGCGCGGGCCGTCTCGCGATCGGGAATCGGGCCCAGCCTCACGCCGGGCGGGATCACGACGTACTGCTCCGGCTGTCCGATCCCGGCGGCGAGCAGATCGTCGCGGACCCTGGGCCCGACGGTCACCAGGCGATCGGACATGGCGGCCAGGCGCCGCTCCGTCTGGATGTAGAGGCGGCGCTTGGCCGGTGAGAAGTAGCCCTCCAAGAGATGCCCGTGGAACACGTGCACCATGGCCGCGCCGATGCCGGCGAGGCGGGCGGCCGTACGGCCCAACGCCCCGGCCTTGGCCGTCCGGGTGTGCACGATGTGCGGCCGGAACTGGCGCATGGCGCCGATCAGCCGCAGGAGCGCGCGGAGATCGTCGGCCGGCCTGACCGTGCGGCCGAGGCTCGGGATCCGGTGCACCTCCAGCGTCGCGCCCCGAAGCTGGAGTTGGTCGCCCTCGGCGCCGTCGACGTGGCCTGTGTACAGGCGGTGGTCGAACTCATCGCGGTTCAGCCGTTCGTACAGTCCCATGACCTGGGTGGCCGGGCCGCCGATATTCATGCGCGCGATGATTTCCATGACGCGAATACGGCCGTCCGGTTTCATCACGGGCTCCTTGCTGACGACTATGGTTCACGCCGGAGAAGCTAACTCCGACAAGGCTCTTCGCCACGATGTGCTCACCGTGACGGCGAAGAGTTTCCGAATTCGGTACCCGAACCTGATCGAATACTCGCGGACGGGGCGCTTTGCCAAGAAATCGACAGAGAGGGTGCGTGTATCAGCCGTGAATCTGGTAGACGGCGGTGTCGCCGGAGCGGAAGCGCACGGTCGCGTAGCGCGCCATCTGCCCGGCGTGCCGCTCGTCCGAGAAGAGCCATCGAACGCCGTAGTCCGTCCACAGCCGGCGTATCGATTCCGGTGAGGGCGTGAGAAACGCCGCATCGTTCGATCTGAGCCGGGCGATGTCCCAGAATCGCGTGCACTCCGGCCCCTGACCCGGTCGTAGCCGATCCCAGTTCTTCGCGGTGTACGCCCATCCTTCGACGAGTACGCGCCGCTCGGTCAGGGCGCTCACCCAAGAATGACGGGAATCGCATGAATTCGGGTCTGCCCAGCGGACATGATCGTTCGTGGCGACCAGATCATCCGGATTCGAATGGCCGCGCAGCCATCTCGCGGCGGCCAGAGCGCCCCTCGGCACGGACGGCTCGGTCACCGGCCCGGCGAGCGCTTCCGTCCTGGCTCCGGCGATGCCCTGCACGATCGCAAGGATGCGCGCGTGCGCCTCTGCCGGCAGGCCTATGGCGGCGACCATCGACAACGTCAGCGCCCAGCCCGCTCGGCCCCGTCTCACGATCAGGACGATCCCCGCCGGGAGGAGGACCGCCGCCAGCGCGATGTACGGCAGATACACGAGCGCGGGCGGCCGACCCGGAGCCAGCGGGATTTCGACGCCGCAGCACAAGGGGATCAGATAGGCGGCGGCGACGCCGAGGCCGGCCGCGCCCGCCACCGTGAGCGGGGACGCGCGTGAGCCGCGGACAGCGGTGACGAGGCCATACACCGTGACGACGGCCATGTAGGGGTAGGTGGCCCGCAGGAAGTAGAGCTGGTTGAGATGGATGTTTCCCAGCAGGAGAGCCGCGCCGAGACCGGCGGTGCCCATCCCGGTCATGACCACGATCGCGGGGCGCATGAGCAGGCGCGGCCGGCCGAGCAACCCCAGCACCCCGGACCAGGTGAAGAGCCAGCAGGCCAGGAACAGGAAGCTAAGGCCGATCACCGCGGCGGGGGGCGGACCGTCGGACCGTCCGGTGAATTCCTTCCACAGGTGGAGGCTCACGGAGGAGGGGGAGAAGTCCAGCCCCTGCCGAGCGCCCCGGAACAGCACCGCCTGCGCGAAGAGGAGGCACGTGACGGTCATCCCCAACGCGATGAGCGCGGGTCGCGGCGGGCGGCGTCTTCTCATCGCCTCCACACCGGCGACCGCCGCGATGCCGGTCGCCAGCAGCGGGAGGTAGGTCGCCTTGGCGCCCATCACCGCGACGAGGAAGACGGCGAGAAGCAGCCATCTGCCGAGGCGGCGCGCCCCGAGGGCGTCCGTGTCTTCGAGGATGTCGATGAGCAGCAGGACGGCCGGGGCGAACAGGACCCCCCCGAACGTCTGGCTCGGGCTGATCCATGCCGCGTCCTGAATGCCGCCCCAGGTGAACACCCCGTTGCTGCCCAGGTGAAGGCTGGGCGCCGCCATGAACAAGGCCGCCAGGACCGCCGTGAGCGCGGCCGGTCGCGACTCGAGGACGCGGAGCGCGATCACGCCCACCAGCACGACGAGCGCGGCCAGCATGGGCAGCATGGCGAGGCGGAGCAGCAGCACCACCGGCTCTACGCCGGTCACCCAGCTAGTCGCCGCCAGCTCCGCGTGGACGAACCAGTGGTAGAGCAGCGGTTCTCCCGCGACCGCCGGAACCGTGGGAGGCAGGTGGTGCTTCAGTTCGCCGATCAGGGAGAGGTGGAACGGCGTGTCGACGTGGGAAAGTGCGAGCGCGGGCCAGGTCAGGGCGTTCGCTCTGAAGAAGGTGGCCGCACTCCAGACGACCAGGTAGACGATCACCAGGGCGATGGACCACGACCACCACAAGGGCGATGCCCGCCGCGGTCCCCCCTTCCAGTGTCCACGCAGCCGGGGCACGACCAGGAACAGTGTGTAGGTGCCGACGGGGAATGCCAGCACGAGCAGCGGCAGACCGGCCGCCCGTGCGGCGATGTAAGCCGGCACCTCGATCGCGTAGCCGAGGGCCAGACCCAGGGCGATCTCCTCCACCAGCGTGCGGCGCCCGCGATACAGGCATCGGATCAGCAGCATTCCGGGAAGCGTCAGGCCCACCGCGAGATAGGTGGCGAAGGCCGACAGGTCCGAGGCGGAAACGCCGTAAAGGCGCAGCACTGTAGCCGTGACAATGCCGAGAAAGGCCGCCGGCAGCCACCGTGCCCGCAGATATCGAGCTCCCTTATGTTTTTCAAATTTTGCCGGAGGACCGTTTACAACCAATGCTGTGTTCATTGCCCTGCCGTAATCGTGCGATCGGAAGTAATCGGCTCCTCGCGTGAACCGGGCGATCGAGGCCCGATGACGCGGCCCAGCGACGCGATCCAGAAGCCGGTGCCCACGATGGCGAGGCCCAGCGTTCCCCATGCGAAGACGAGTGCCGTGGCCACGGTCGCGGAGGTCGTCCAGCCCGCGACGAGCAGCGTGCCGACGAGAAGGGCCGCCTCGGCGCAGAGGTAGGCGAGCCGCAGGCCCGGCTTGCCCATGGCGAGGGGAAGCACGTTGGACCAGCAGGCCCCGCCCTTCACGCATGCCGCCCCGAGGAGCAGCATCGCCACCGCACCGGTGGAACCGTAGTCCGGTCCGTAGGCGATGGTGATGACGGTGCCGATCAGTGGAAGCGCGACGACGGCGGTCACCGCACCGCCCCCTGCGCACAGCGCGGTGGTACGGATGACGTCTCGTGTGATGACGGCGCTTCCGGCCCCCACAGCGACGGCCTCAGTCAGACGCGGGTACAGCATCGCCGCGATCGGGACGGTCACATTGGCGTAGAAGCGCCCGGGTGCCATCGCGATCTTCAAGATGGTGACGAGCTGTGGTCCGCCCACGAGACCCGCGATGGTGAGGATGCCGGAGTCGGAGACACCGGCCACGAAGGTGCCCATCGAGGTCGGCAGAGTGAACCGGAGCAATCCCTTGGGCAGCCTCGGGCGGCCGGCGGCCGGGCCCAGCCGCCGCGTCACCGCGCGTGACGCGACGAGGCAGAACATCGCCGCCATGACCAGCGCGCCGGCCGCCTGACCGGCCAGATAGAGCAGCGGGCCACCGATGAAGAGCCCGGCGAGTGACAAACCGAACGACAGGACCGCGCCCAGCACGCGCAGCACCCCCGACGTCTGCAAACGGTCGGCCAGCGCGAACCCCGCCCACGCCGTGGCGTACGGCGCCATGGCTCCTCGCCCCGCAATCGCCAGAGTGAACGTGAGCGCGAGGCCGTCCGAGACGTGGCCGAGAAGCCATGCGCCGAGCACCATCAGGAGGGCGAGCAGGGTCGCCGCCAAACCGATGACCGCGTCCAGACGCAGCAGGCGCAGGAAGAGGGCCGCGCCATGGCCGGTCCGCCGCTGCTCCAGGGGAACGAACCGCTGGGCGGCGTTCTCCAGGCACGGATCGAACATGAGGAACCAGAGGACGGCCACTGACTGCGCGAAGATGACGTGCCCAGAAGTCTCGCTCCCGGTCACCCGGACGAGGGCGATCAGGCTGAGCGTGGGAAGCACGGCCTCGCCGAACCCGGCGGAGCTCAGCGAGGTGAAGGTGCGCAGGTGCCGTCGGCCCGGCAGTCGGATCCGCATGGGCCTAGGCGAGGACGTCGTCATAGAGCCGGTCGAACCATTCCGCCGCCCGTCCGATGTCCACGAGGTCCGCGCTGTCCCGAGCGCCCTCGCGCAGCCGCGCGTGGGCCTCCGGGCGCATCGCGCGCAGGATCGCCCCGGCGAGCGCGTCAGGATCACCAGGCTCGACGAGCAGCCCGTTCCGGTCGTGTCTGATCAGGTCGGGCACCCCGCCGACGGCCGTCGACACGACCGGCACCCCCGCCGCCAGCGCTTCCATGACGACGACGGGCAGCCCTTCGTAGGAGGAGCTGAGCACGAGCAGGTCGGCCGCCGCGATGAGCCGCCTCGCGTCGGGCAGGCGTCCGAGGAGGCGCACGCCGGTGAGGCCGAGTGCGTCCACCCGCCGCGCCACCCGATTCAACAGGGGCCCGGAGCCGGCGAGTAGGAAGCGGGCGCGATTGTCGTGCTCCAGGACCTTCGCCGCCGCGTCCACCAGCAGGTCGTGGTTCTTCTGCGGATGGAAGTTCCCGACGTGCACGATCAGGAAGGCGTCGCCGGGTACGTCCCAATGTCGTCTGGTCTCGTCCGCCATCCGCGCCCAGCGGCGTTGCGCTTCGACCCGCACACCGTGGACGCGAACCGTGACGTGACGGGCGAGCCAGCAGGTCCGGGAGCGGGCGACGTGCGGGGAGACGGCCACCGTCCGCATGTCCAGCCAGCGCGTGCCCAGGTCGAGCAGCATGGTCGGCAGACGGTAGCGGACGTTGTGCACCGTCGAGATCAGAGCCGGGCGAGGCCGCCTCATCCGGGCGAGCGGCCGCAGCAGCACCGCGAGAAGCGGGGAGTGGACGTTGATGACGTCCGGCCGCAGCTTGCCGATCATGCGGATGAGGCGAGCCGGACGCTGCCACCGCGGGTGGGAGGTGAGATCGATCACCTCGACTCCGGCCGACCGCAGCCGTGCCCTGAGCTCGTCGGTGGACGCCCGCAGGCACACCACCGTGTAGCGTTTGCCGGTCTGGGGTGTGGCGAGCATCCGTTCCACCAGCAGCATCTCGGCCCCACCCAGGTCCAGCGTCTTGATCACCTCGCAGATGTGGGGGCCCCTCATGTCGCCGCCAGGACAGCCGCGTCGCGGGCGATGACCTTCTCGTAAACCTGTTCGATGCGCTCGGCCACCAGCCGCCAGTCGAGGTCCGCCGCGGCCTGCACACCCTTTTGGATCAACTGCAGGCGGGTCACCTCGTCGTCCATCACCGCGTGGAGCTGGGCGACGAGATCCGTGCACGAACGGAACACCCGATAGGCGGCAGGGGGAACCGCCGGATCGAGCGACGCCTCCGACGAGACGAGGACGGCGGTGCCGAGGGCCAGGGCCTCCAGCGGCGCAGTCGGTATCCCTTCGCCGATGGTGCGTAGCCGCCGGGAGGAATGCACGAAGGCGTCCGCTCGGCTCACCAGCGCGTAGACCTGGTCGCTGGGGACCTGGCCGAGGAACTCGATGCCCGGCCCTGTGCCCGCGAGCCGCCGCAGCCGGTCCCGTTCCGGTCCGTCCCCGGCGATGACGAGGCGGGAGTCCGGCCGGGCGGCCCGCACCCGGTGGAACGCCTCGATGGTCAGCTCGTGGTTCTTCACCTTGACCAATGAACCCACACTGACGATCAGCCCACGCTCAATCGGGGCGCTGCCGCGAAACCGGGCGAGATGACCGAGTTCCACACCGCTCGGCATCATGCGGATAAGCCGATCGGGAACACCGACGCCGAGCAGGTCGCTCCTTGGGCGCGTCCCCGACACGATGAAGCCGCCGATGTGGCGGAACGCCCACGGCATGATGGGGCGATGACGCGTTGTGAGGGCGCCGTGCACGTGCAGCACGAGCGGAATGCCAAGGCGCCGTGCGGCGGGGCCGAGCGCGAGCGCCTCGCGGTGATCGCCATGCAGGTGGATGACGTCGAGCCCGCGCGTGCGGGCCAGCGCTTTGGCGCACTCCATCGCGAAGGCGATTTCATCCGATTTCAAGGAAACAATCCGGCTTGCCCGAACAGGAGGCAAGAGCAGGGTCGTCGTACCTTGGAGAGGTGCGCCGCGCCGGTGCGCGACGATCACGTCGTGTCCGCGGCGCACCTGCTCGCGGACGAGTCGTTCGATGTAGAGTTCCTTGCCGCCCGGCTCCGGCGGCAGTCGATAACCGATGTGCAGAATTCTCACATCGCCCTCCTGGCTGATGTTCTTTCAGGAAAAGTGCGGGTCACGCGGGAACCCGATAGACGGCGCAGTCGCCGGAACGGAACGCGAGCGTCGCGTAGTCACCGATGCGCGGGCTGAGACCCGCCATCCGCTCGTCGGCGAACAGCCACCGCACGCCGTAACGATCGCGAAGGTCGCGGATGACGGCCAACGACGGCGCAGTGAAGGCGGCGTCGTTGAGCCGCAGTCGCTCGCCGTCCCAGAACGGGAGGTGTTCGGGATCCAGCCCGGGCCGCCACTGGCGGAGGTTGGTGGTGGTGTAGCTCCATCCCTCGACCAGCACGTGCCGCTCGGACAGGGCGGCGACCCAGGACTGGCCCCTGTTACAGACGCCGGGGATGTTCCAGCGGCAATGTACGTTCGTGGCCACCACGTCTCCCGGGCCGGCGTGAGCGCGCAGCCACCGCGCGGCCGTCGTCACGCCCGCAGGGATCACCACGTCCTGCGCCCGGCGAACCAGATGGGTGTCTCCGGTGGAGAGGCCGACGGCTGAGGCGACCCGCGCGTGCACATAGGCGGTCATGCCGACGGCCGTGCACGCGACGGTGATGAGCGCCCAGGCGCGGAGGCGACCCCAGACGACGGTGATGAAGGCGGCGGCCAGAACGAGGACGGCCAAGAGGAGGGCGTAGGGGCGATAGAGCAGGCTGACCGGTTCGCCAGGGCGCAGCGGGATCGTGACGCCGCAGGCGAAGGTGATCAGGTAGGTCACGGCCGTTCCGGCCACGGCGGCGTAGATGATCGCCCTCCGCGACAGCCCCGCCCGCCGTGCGAGCGTGAGGGTTCCATAGACCGAGCTGATCGCGAGGTAGGGGTACGCACCGCAGAGAAAGAAGAGCTGGCTGCGGCCGGGATGCCCGAACAGCAGCGCCACGCCGATCCCGGCGGCCCCTATGCCAAGCATGAGCGGGATTCCCGGCCGAGCCCATGAGCGTGACCGACTCAGCAGCCCAAGGCTTCCTCCCCACGCGATGACCCAGCCGAGCACGTAGATGGAGGTGATCCCGAGCGAGGAGAGCAGGGGAGGGTTCAGGTCGGGGAGACCGGTCAGCTCCACCCATGCGACCTTCGCGAAAGAAAGGGGCTCGACGACCATGCCGTTCCGCACCCCCCGGAACAGCACCGCCTGTGCGAAGAGGAGACAGGCCGCGGTCATCCCAAGTGCGGCCAGTGTGGGCCAGGGGAGCCGGCGCCGCGAAGCAACCTCCAGCGCGACCGCCGTCACAAGCCCCGCTCCGAGCAGAGGAAGGAAGATGGCCTTGGCTCCCATGACAGCGAGCAGGAACACGCCGAGCAGGAGCCATCCACCTCTGTAGCGCCTGAGTCTCAGCTCGAGGACGAGGAGGACGACGGGGGCGAACAAGACGGTTCCAAAAGCGTGGGTGGGGCTCGTCCAGGAGGCGTCCGCGATGCCGCCTCGGGTGACGAGATAACCGGCGCCCGTGTACAGGCTCACGGCGCCGACGGAGACCGCTGAGATCACGGCGGCGAAGGCTCCGGCCCAGGAAGCGATGACGCGCCGCGCCACCATGCCCGTCAAAATGACGATCGCGGCCATCATGGGCAGCATGCCCAGGCGGAAGAGCAGCACGAGCGGCTCGATGCCGGTGATCCAGCTCGACGCGGCGAAGTGGGCGTAGACGAACCAGTGGTAGAGGAGCGGTTCCCCGGCCACCATCGGCGCCGTGGGCGGCATGTGGTTCTTCAACTCGCCGATAAGCGCGAGCTGGAAAGGCATGTCGGCGCTGGCGTATCCGAGCGCGGGCCAATCGAGGGCGTGCTTCTTGAGGAAGGTCATGGCGGTGAGCGCCAGGAGGTAGAGCATGGTCAGGGCGAGTGCCCATGACCACCACAGGGGGGAGGGCTGGTGCTGTGGGCGCTTCCAGTGCCGGCGCAGGCGGGGCAGGAGCAGGAACAGGGCGTAGGTGGTGACGGGCCAGACCAGCACCAGCAGGGGAATGCCGATCGCGCGGGCGGCGATGTAGGCGAAAACCTCCAGCGCGTAACCGAGCGCGAGCCCGAGGGCGATCTCCTCCGCCAGGGTGCGGCGCCCGCGGTACAGGGCCCGGATCAGCAGCACCCCGGGGACGGCCAAACAGAAGACGACGTAGACGCCGAACAGGAGCAGGTCCCGGGGAGAGACCCCGTAGTAGAGCACGACCGCGGACGCCAGGGCGGTCACCGTGACCGCCGGCAGCCGC